>CAUZIZ010000034.1:0-40363 GCA_963579905.1 Acidobacteria bacterium UBA6911
TGGCCTCTGGTTTCGCCGCTGCCTTGGCCTCCGGTTTCGCCGCTGCCTTGGCCTCTGGTTTCGCCGCTGCCTTGGCCTCCGGTTTCGCCGCTGCCTTGGTCTCCGGTTTCGCCTCTGCCTTGGTCTCCGGTTTCGCCTCTGCCTCCGGCTTCACTGCTGCCTTGGCTGCCGACCTCGCCGCTGCCTTGGCCGCAGCCGCTTCCTCCTCCTTAGACCTCTTTGCCTCGAAAAGGCCCCGACCTGCCAGCACGGCATCGGCAGCGACCGAAGAAAACATCCTCACCGCTCTCAGGGCATCATCGTTACCCGGAATGACATAGTCCACATAGTCGGGATCGCCGTTGGTATCCACTACAGCTATGATTGGGATATTCAACTTGACAGCTTCCTGCACCGCGATGAACTCACGGTTCGAGTCAACCACGAATAAAGCGTCGGGCAACCGATCCATGTCTCTAATCCCACGCAAATTCTTCTCAAGCTTCTTGCGCTCGCGCTCCAGTCGGGCAACTTCCTTCTTCGACAGCTTTTCATAAAAGCCATCGGCCCGCTTTTCTTCCAGATCTTTGTAACGTTTGATGCTGTTTCGAACTGTCACGAAGTTGGTAAGCAACCCCCCCAGCCAGCGGTTATTTACGTAGTACATCCCACAACGGAGAGCCTCTTCGGAGATCGATTCCTGAGCCTGCCTCTTGGTTCCAACAAACAGGACTGTCTTTCCCCGCGACGACATATCGGTGAGGAACTCGACCGCTGCTTTGAAAAGTCTGAGTGTTGTTTGAAGGTCTACGATGTGAATTCCGTTTCGCTGTCCAAAGATGTAGGGTTTCATCTTCGGGTTCCAACGGCGGGTCTGGTGTCCAAAATGAACACCCGCTTCCAACAACTGTTTAATCGAAATCGCGCTCAAGCAACCCCCTCTCGCCTATCGCTTCGAGAACTGGAATCGCTTGCGAGCACCTGGCTGGCCATACTTCTTTCGCTCCTTGATCCGCTGATCACGTCTCAAAAAACCAGGTTTCTTGAGGGCCGGACGCAGCTCCGGATCGTACCGGAGGAGGGCTCGAGCTATGCCTAGGCGAATCGCTCCGGCCTGTCCTGTATAACCTCCCCCTTTGACGTTTACATAGACGTCAAACTTCGCTGTATTCTCGGTTTCCTCAAGGGCTTGGCTAACTATAGTTCGCTGCGTGGCGTGTTTGAAATACTCTTGGACATCTACATGGTTTACGATAATCTGACCGCTGCCGGGTATGAGGAACACCCTTGCAGTGGCCGTCTTCCGCTTGCCGGTACCATAGTATTGAACTTTCTCCAGGGCGGTCTCTCCACTTTCCATAATCACCAATTCAAAGTGCTAACAGTTCCGGTTTCTGTGCTTCGTGGGGATGCTCCTCGCCCGCATAGATCTTCAGCTTGGTGAGCATCTTCTTCCCCAACTTGTTCTTCGGGAGCATGCCGCGGACGGCAAATCTGATGACGCGCTCGGGGCGCTTTTCCAGAAGCTGTTCCGCCGAGGTCTCTTTCAGCCCACCCGGATAGCCGCTATGTGAGTAGTAGGTTTTCTGGGTCCTCTTTCTGCCCGTGAGTCTAATCTTGCCGGCGTTTACAACTACGACGAAATCACCCGTATCGAGGAAGGCAGTATACCACGGCTTGTTTTTGCCCATTAGGATCGTGGCTATCCCAGTGGCCAGGCGCCCCAAGACCTTATCCTGCGCATCAACAACAAACCACTTCTTTTCTGCGTCTGCCTTTGGTAGAAATGTCTTACTTGTCATGCCTAAACTCTTTCCTCGGCCAGCGAGAACTTGCAAAGTTACAGAAACTTCTTCCTCCTGTCAAGATCCACGGTGCCTATATCAGCGTACTTCTGTAGATCTGCTGCCCGACCACGTTGGCTTGACAAACTGCGGGCTTTTCTGTTCAATCGTCTTACACCATCACATCCTGCCTGCTTCCAAGACATATCACTAGTGGGATGCTCAGGTGTGGTTCGGATCCTCCAACTCTAGCCTGGTCGGAGTGGATATTGGCTCCTCGGCCATCAAGCTGGTCGATCTCAAACCCCTAGGAAAAAAGGGGTACGAACTCGTCTCTCTGGTCTTGCAACCTCTCCCCCGCGGCAGCATCATGGAGGGCGAAGTTCGCTCTGAATCCGAGGTTGTCGAAGCAATCCAGCGTAGCTTCCAGGTTGCTGGGACACGCAACCTCAGGATCGCGACCTCCCTCCCAGGGAGTTCCGTAATCATCAAGAGAGTCACCCTGCCCGCCCAAGACGAACGAGAAATGACAGAGGGGATACGATGGGAGGCGGAGTATTCGATTCCTTTCGACATGTCCGACGTCCACCTGGACTATCAGGTGCTGCACCAAGATGCGAAGGGCAAGGGGGGCGAGGCCATCCTGGTTGCCACAAAGCGGGAGAAGATTGCAGAACGGATCAGACTCGCTTCCCTGGCCAACCGTATCCCGGTGGTCATAGATGTCGACTGCTTCGCACTGTCGAACGTCTACGAATACAACTACCAGCCAGCCCCCACTGAGAGAGCTGCCCTCCTGGACGTGAGCAATTCCGTCACCCAACTGGTCGTCCTCCAGGGCCTGGAGCTTCTCTTTACCCGAAACATGGTCGTGGGAGGAAGCTACTACAGCGACTTCTTGAGGAAGGAACTCGGCCTTTCCTACTCCGAAGCGGAACAGACCAAGTTGGGCCTCAATAGCCTTGGAGAATTGAGCCAGAGACAGGCCGAGACAATTCTCCAGTCGGTTTCCGATCTCTTGGTGCTCGAAATCGAAAGAACCTTGGACTATTTCACGGCAAGCTCGGAAGGCGTCGCGCCTCAGCGGATGTTGCTCAGCGGTGGGGGATCCAGGAGTAGGGGACTACGGCGGTCGCTGCAGCAAAAGCTGTAGTTCCCGGTCCAGTTTCTGGAACCTTTCAAGAAGATCCAGGTAGACCGGCAAGTGTACCCTTGCGAGTACCTCTCCCGCCTCGCAAACGAATCTGCGGTCGCCTTGGGACTGGCGCTACGATCTGCCCGGCAAAGATGATTTAGATCAATTTACTGCGACAGTATCCCCGCAGGGCTGGACCCAGAATCCTGGGCTGGCCCAATCCCAAGACAGTTGGAAGCTTACTCGTCTTCGCGATCCTGGGCCAGGCCTGCTGGCAATACCTACCCTCTTTCATAGGAAGTCCAAAGCCGTGGACAGGATTGAGGCGCTACGGAGGCGGCTAGAGGAGACCGAAGTCTCTCAGGCCAAAAGGCTGGCAAAGGCCCAGTTCCGAGAGGGCCACCTGGAAGAGCAGATAGAGGCAATAGAGCATCTCAGGACACGGCAGAAGGGTCCACTTGACCTGGTAAATTCAATCACCGAAAGTCTGCCTCGCCTCCCTACGCTTTGGCTGACAGTACTCGAAGAAAAGGATCGGGTTGTCAGCATCGAGGGAGAGGCTCTGAGTCTGACCAGCATCACTCATTTCATTAGAACCCTAAAGCGCTGCCCGGTTTTCACCCGAGTCGATCTGTCCGGTTGGGAAGCCAGCGACGGAACACTCAGGTTTCGGGCGGAAGCCGAGATTTCATACTGGCCCATGGACGAACAAGCTGGCCGCAAATCCGGCTTCCAGAGAAAGAATCGCCCCATCATCAGAGTGATTGTGCTGAGCGCGCTAGTTTCGATTCTGCTTCACGTCGTTTCGATCTGGCCTCTTCAGACTGAAATCGACTCGCTGGAAAGACAGAAGCGGAATTCGGAAAGTGTCCTCTCTCAGAAAGAGGGAAACAGCACAGATCTGCCCCAATCGATCCAAAGCCTCAGCCGGGCTCGGAGCAGGTTGCTGCCGCTTCAGCTCGCCTTGGCACGGAGGGAGAGCCCTGCCGTCATGGCGCAGATTCAACAGCTGGCCAGGAACTCGGATCTCGAGATCAAGAGCTTCGTTCCGCTGGAGAGAGTGCGCAGCCGCTTCTATCAGGAGTATCCCTTTCAAATCTCGCTGAATGGGAGCTTCCACAATCTGGGCCGCTTTCTTGAGAAGGTGGGCCAATGTGAACAGATCATCAACGTTACAAACATCGTGATCAAAGGGGTGGATGGAGATCCGAATCCCGGGACCACCGTTCGGGTCAGGATGACGTCTTCAACCTTTGTCATGGAAAATCCCGGATCCAATCCAGAGAAGCAGGCAGATTGAGTCTCTCCATGATCCTGCTGCTGGCCACGGCTCTTGCTGGTTTCGTACCGGCTCAAGCTCAAGAGTACGACTCCCGAGGGAAAAGGGATCCCTTCCTTCGAATCCCGGTTGGGTCGGGATCCTATCAGCAGCCCAGGCCCGAAGCTGCACTTCAGGCAACACCTGCCACCCTTGCTGCACTCTCGATTGGAGAGGTCTCAGTGGCGGGCCTGGCCTTCCGTGGGCGCAGGAAATTGGCACTCCTTCGAGGCAGTGGATCCCGCACATACCTGAGCCCCATTGGCAGCAAGCTCCTGGATGGGGAGGTCGTCGCACTCTCGCCCGCTTCGGTCACGTTCATCCGGCGAGAGGATGCTCACAGGGTCGTCAAGTGGCTCGCTCAGCCCTTCCCAGTGAATCAACCGCCTCCGATAGCTATCCGCCCCTCGCGCTCCAAAACCAGCGATAAGAAGCTCGAGGCCGTGCACGAGAGCTTCGGCCTGGATGCAACTGCTGAGATCATCTCCCTCAAACTGGTAAAGGCCCCCCTGTCCGACTTTTTCAGGGTCATCTCTGAATTGGGCGATCTGAATCTCTTGATCGATCCCGACATTACGGGAACACTGACTCTGCACGTCCGATCAGTACCCAGGCCCCAAATCCTCGATGCGGTCCTGAGCAGCTACGGGCTGGAGAAGACTATTCTTGAGAAAATCGCGCGAATCTCCAGAAGAGAAACCCGAGATTCCGAGAGAAAGGCAGATCGACTCCTCAAGAGGACCGAGCTGCTGGATCGACAGATCGTCACCCATGCCAAACAGCTCAACTGCACCTCCGGCAAAGAAATCGTGAGCACGCTGAAGAATCATCTCTCGGAACGAGGGCAGCTCTAGCTCGACCAGCGGACCAATACCCTGATGATCACAGACACTCCCGACAAAGTGGAACAGATTGTCAACCTCGCAGCCAGGCTCGATGTCCCAGAACTACAGGTCGAGATCGAGGCAAGAATCATCCAAGCCACCACCAATTTCGTGCGCGAGCTCGGCACTCGGTTTGGGCTGCTGCTGGGGTCTTCTGGGAGCGCTATTCAAGGTACGCTAAACGTCATGCTGCCGGCTCAGCAACCCCTCGCAATTGCCGGAGTCACGATCGGTTGGATGCTGGACACGGCACTCCTGGACACGATGCTTTCGGTCGCCGAGAGCAGGGGCGATGTGCGAATTCTCTCAAGGCCGAGGGTGCGCACACAGAGTAATGTGGAAGCAACCATCACCCAGGGAGCGAGAATCCCGATCCCAGTCCAGGAAAACTCCACCACCACCGTGCGATTCGAAACCGCGGCCCTACGACTCGTGGTCACTCCGACGGTCACACGTACGGTCACACGTGAGGAAACGATTGTTCTCAAGATCAGAGTAGAGAATAATGTTCCCGGAATTCTACGCGCACGGTCCTGGGGATACCGACGATCCTGACGAGCGAGTCGCAAACCGTAGTCCTACTCCCCAACGCTGGAACCACGGTGATCGGAGGGATCTTCCTGGAAACGGAACGCAAGCAAGAGCAGAAGGTGCCTGGCTTGGGCAAGATTCCGATTATGGGGGTTCTGTTCAGGAGAAGCTTCCAGCAGCGAGAAACCCAGGAGATTCTGTTTTTTATCACTGCCAGAATCAAAGAAACCCTTGGATAACCTTTTGTTGCGCTATCAACGTTTGCTCAAAAGACTTCAAGACCTAGACCTTGATGGATTGATCGTCACACACCTTCCGAACCTCAACTATCTCTTCAATTTCTCTGGGACCAGCGGACTCGCCTGCTACATTTGTGGGGAGGCCACCCTCCTGGTCGATTCCCGCTATCTGGAACAAGCGCAGGCATCCGCTGTCAATTGTGAGGTCCGCCTTACCTCCTCCTCAGCGCTAGCCGATCTGAGAGAACTGCTGGAGGGGAGCCAGTCTCTCCAGAATCGCAGCAGGATCGCTGTCGAGGCGAAGCACTTGTCATACCAAACCTTCCTGGAGATGGATTCGTGGGGACTAGGGATTGATTGGGTTCCGTCCTCTGACCTGGTCGAGGAGCTGCGCATGATCAAGTCCGAGAGCGAGGTGGCTTCGATGCGGAGGGCATTCGAGATCGCGCAAACGGGATACGGTTGTTTCCTGGATCAGGTCAAGCCAGGCTACTCAGAAGTGCAGCTGGCAGGACTCTTGGAGTTCGAGCTGAGGAAGGCGGGGGGCGAAGGCGTCTCGTTCGAGACAATCGTGGCTTCGGGCCCACGTTCTTCCCTACCTCATGGGGTGGCTTCTTCTAGAGTCCTGCAGGAGAAAGAAATCCTACTCTGCGATTTTGGGGTTCGCCATGGAGGCTACTGCAGCGATCTGACCCGAGTCTATATTCCTGAGAAGACATCGAAACCGGACATCTACAACGTCGTTCGGGAAGCATGGCAGACTGCCCTGGGGACGATTCGGCCCGGCGTGCCCGCCTCCGAGATTGATGCTGCGGCTCGCCAGGTCATCGCGAAGCACGGCTACGGAGACTACTTCGGCCACAGTACCGGTCACGGCCTGGGACTGGAGGTACACGAGCTGCCAGCCATCTCTTCTCGAGGCAGCTCCCACCTGGAGCCGGGCATGGTATTCACAGTGGAACCAGGAATCTATCTGCCCGGCCGCCATGGAATTCGAATCGAGGACGTGGTTGTGGTCACCGAGCAGGGCTACTCCCTGCTCTCCGACCCCGAGAAGTGAAGCGCCTCTGGAGCAGCGAAAATAACAGATTCGGAGTAGCGGAGATTCGTCCCCTTCTGAAGCTATGAATTCCATCCACCGATTCCCCGTCTTGGCCTGCCTGGGACTCTCGCTGTTGGCCAGCCCCCTCCTATACGCCCAGATCGATACCGGCACTATTCTGGGAACGGTCGCCCTGCTGGACGGATCACCGGCAAACAACGCCCAAGTCACTGTGCGGCGTATGGATACCAACGAAACAGTCGATCTCCTCTGCAACCAGACAGGTGATTTCCGGCGCGACGGACTCAGGGTGGGAAAATATCAAATCATCGTCCGATTGGAAGGCTTCAGGACCGAAGTCCTGCGGGGGCTGGTTTTGCTCGTTGGGCAGTCCCTACGAGCGGATTTCCAACTCCAGAAAGGGACCACTACCGATGAAGCCGTAAGCCAAGCCAAGGCTGTTCTGCTGGGGGAAGGGAGGACGGATGTGGGACAAGTCATCGACCAGGAGAAACTCGACAGTCTCCCGGTCAACACCCGCGACATCACCGAACTGGCAGGTCTTGCCGCCGGGGCGACACCCTCTGCAGCGAACCGGGGCAATGTCCAGGTAATGGGAATGAGATTCAAGGACAATCTCACCTACATCGATGGCACCCTCTTTACCCACGGCGACGGCGCGACCTCTTTCAAGGCAAGCACCGATGCCCTGCAGGAGTTCGATGTGAAGACCGGCCTCTATTCAGCCGAATACGGGGTCCGCCCAGGAGGACAAATCACAGGGGTGACCCGAAGCGGAACCAACGAGGTCCACGGCAGCCTCTACTGGTTTCACAGGAACGACAATCTGGACTCCCGAAACTTTTTCGAACAGCGGAAGACTGAGTTCAAGCGCAACCAGCTGGGGGCCACGCTGGGAGGCCCCATCCTGCTTTCGGGCCTGCTGGATGGCAGGGACCGGGCATGGTTCTTTGTCTCCTACCAGTTCCAATCGATTCGGGAGACCAGACCCCTGACCGGGGTCGTCCCCACCGATGCCCAGAAGCAGGGCCAGTTTTCGTCCCTGATCCTGGATCCCACGACGGGAGCACCCTTCCCAGAAAACCAAATGCCTCAGCAGCGCTTGGATCCGGTGGCCAGAAAGTTGCTTCCCTTCTGGCCATCGCCTAATACTCCTGGCCCCCTGAACTACACCAGTCCCGATTCCACGGCAAATTTCGACAACCCGCAACTCATCTCCCGCCTGGATATCAAGACCTCCGACAGCAGCCGGTGGGCTGGCCGCTTCATCTGGGATTCCAGTCCCCAGGTGTCCACCCATCCTTTCAGCGCCTTCTCCGCCGTCCAACCCCTTCGAACCTACGGCCAGTCAATCTCCAACACCCGTTCCTTTGGAAGCGGTCTGGTCAATGCAACCAGCATCCACTGGTTCTTCCGCCCTTACATTGCCGGCCCCTCCAACCCCAAAGCCGGCGTAGTGCGGGACCTGGGCATCCCCGAGCTTCTGGAGAGTGAAGTGGATCGCAGTGGCGTTCCTCAGGTAGTCATCCAGGGTTATACGGGCATTGGCGACTCCGGCTCCCTGGGACATGCCAACCTCGGCAACTGGCAGGTCAAAGATAATTTTTCCCTTTCCAAGGGCAGCCATACACTGGGAGGGGGAATCGAGTTCCGGCAGCACTACAACTTCTATGTAATGGAGCGCCGTTCTAGATTCGAGTTCTTCGACCGGTACAGCGGCCACTCCTTCGCGGATTTTCTCCTGGGCCATCCGGTTCGGACCGAGTTAGGCGGAGAGGATTTCCGGGGAAATTTCCACCAGAACAGCTTCTACTTCTACGCCAAGGACGTCTGGAGGGCGACACAGCGGCTGACCCTCAGCCTGAGTTTGCGTCACGAGTTGCGGCTCCCCTGGCGGGACAAGCGAGGTTTTATGGCCAACTTCGACGTCGTCAGCGGCCGCTTGGTACCTTCTCTGCTGGTTGGAGAACCCGTCCCACCCGAAACCGGCCGCTTCGAGCCCGGGTATCCCTTGGTCAAGTGGAACCAGACATCTGCATTTCTGCCCCGGCTGGGGATCTCGTTTCGCCTCACCGAACGGACGGTGCTCAGAAGTGGATACGGGATCTATTCCAACGAGCCCGATCTGAACATGGTCCAGGAGATGGCCAAGAATCCCCGTCCGGGAGCTCAGCGGCTCGTCTTCCTGGCCCCTCTGGAACAGGCCACGCTGAGCCTATCCAGGCCTTTTCCAGAAGAACTGGAGGACTCAGCGGCTCCGAACCACTCTGGCTTGGAGACTCCCCTTCCGCTGGCAGCCACTCACTCTTGGGGACTCAGCCTTCAGCACCAGTTGACCTCAGACCTCCTCCTCAATTTGGGGTACTTGGGGTCGCATACGTCCAATCGTCTGGAGACCATTTCCCTGAACGATGCGACTCCCGGACCAGGCGATCGGAAACAGCGGCGCCTCTACCCTGATCTGCAGACCGTGGAGATGCCCTTCGCGGACGCAGACGCCTGGTTCCACGGCATGCAGCTTCAGTTGGAGAAAAGGCCGGACCGGCTGGGCCTGTCGGCCCTGGTTGGCTTCGACTGGTCCCGTCAGATCGACACCGGGGGCGGGAATCAGGGCCCACCCTCTCGACGTAGATTCCGTTCACGCAACATGCCGCTGACGGCGAATCGTGCCCTTTCTGAATTCCATGTACCCAGACGATTGGTCTTGAGTGGAGGCTACGATCTGCCCTTCGGAACCGGACGGCCCTTTCTTTCGCAGGGGGCGATCTCCAGGGTGTTGGGGGGCTGGTCGCTCCGAGGAATTGCCAGCCTCCAGGACGGCTCCTGGTTCACGGTTTACCTGCCCGGAGATACCCTGGACACAGGCTCCTACCATTCCCAGTGGCCGGACAGAGTCCGGGATCCCAACCTACCCGTTGCCCAGCGCACTCCAACCCGATGGTTCGACACCGAGGCCTTCCGCTCCCCCAGCGAATACCAATACGGTAACGCGGGGCGCAGTTCTGTCGAAGGACCTGGCGTGATCAACCTGGACGTTTCACTGCGCCGCACCTTTCATTTCCAGGACGCCCGGAGGCTCCAGCTGCGTCTGGAGGCCTTCAATGCTACCAACCATCCCAACTTCCTTCTCACAGGAAGCTCCAGAACCGGCGAGTTTGGGACGTCGGACTTCGGGGCACTAGGCCAGGCACAACCCGCCCGACAGCTACAGCTGGCCATCAAGTTGTACTTCTAACATCTACCTCGAGAAGACGTCGCACGTCCCAGGCTAGTTTTCGGCATGCTGAACCACTTTGATTGCTGCCAGTCTGACGAGCCCACCTGAAGCCTGGGGGACTTGGGACGTGCAACGTTCGGTCTGACCGTACAAGCCGTGCCAGAGTAGATCTCACTTGATCGGGCCGCTTCCGCCTAAAAGGGGACATTCAGGTCTTCGGCGGAACGTCGAATGGACGACCGCAAACGCACCTAGAAGCGGACATTCAGATTCTCCCAGAAACGTCCAATGAACTGCCACGAACGGCCAGGGTCAAGCGAGTTCGAATCTTCCGAAAATGAGGTTCCGCTCCTCAAGCGACACCATTCCAGGTTCTTTCCTCGCCCACAAAACGGTCTTCGGTTCTCGAAATAATAGGTTCCAGGCCCAAGTGGGAAGGTAACGATGACTTCGTCGAAGTAGAGCGATCCGTGAACAAGACACGGTTCAGTATCATCCGTGAAGTTTCAGACAATGGCGCGTTTTGATTATGCGTACGTGCTCACGTCGGTCGGCCTGACGTTGTGCATAACCTGCCAGCCGAGCTGGCGCGGACCGTGCGCAAGCACGGGCCGTGACAGGTTGGCTCGTCAGGTTCGTGCGCTTGCTAGACAGCCTACCGCGACTTAGGAACCAAATCTAGAGTAGGTTGTTAAGTTTCGTGTTTATACCACAGTAATACGGGTCGCTTCAGCGTGCTGCGGGTTGATAAGCAAATTGAATTCTTCGGGTATGACGGAGGAGGGAACTTGCAGCACGGGCGCCGACGCAGAGGTCAGCCAGTCGTCGCCACGCCGTTGGAGAGATGGCGGCGCTGGATATGATTGCCAGTTCTTGGGCAGGGTCGCAGCGTCGATGCGCTGGATTGTCAGACTGTCGGGGATATCGACCTCAATCTTAACCAGGTCGCTCGGTAACATGGACTTGTCAACGTGCACCAGCATCTCCAGCGCTGCGAGTGCAAGAGAACCAGACTTGTAGACGACTGGTCGCCCTTTGGTGTGCCAACGCCCGGAAGTGAACAAGCCACCTCGGCCACTAAGCGAATCAGCTGCGTAAGGCTTGCGGCAAATCCGCCAACCGCGCACTAACTGTGGGCCCGTAGTTAATTCGGTTCAGCAAGTCTTCAACTTGACGCTCACCGATCTCGGTGTCGAGAAAGCTAAATGGGGAAGGACCTCCGAGGGCCTGATTGCCCTTATGTAAACAAGCGCGGGCTTTCTCAAGCGAACCGAGGACGACGGTTGCCAGGCACGTGATGTAAGCGACGCGATATAGCCGATCAGACTCGATGGGCGATAGCTGTTTGTTCGTTTTTCGCCGAGCAAGGGTCCGGGAGGCTACACCCAGAAGATCCGCGAGGTCTCGTGATCGAAGCTCGAGCACTTCAAGGAATGCCTCGAAAACAGCGTAAGGGAAGCCACAGCGCAGTGCTTTTTGAAGATCGCTAGCGTCGGTGATCTTCGTCGAAAAGACCTTCGAACCACCCAGCAACGAGATGACTTTCTTGGTTTCTTCTTCTGTTTGGGTGTGTGCTATATGTCTCCAACAATACCGCCATATGGCACTACTATCAACCAGCTCTCAATTATCAATTTGGACTTCACCGTCTGTTGGTGTAGCGATTCATCGTACGCCTGCTTAATCGCCGGTAGAGCTCGCTTAGGGTCTGCGCAAGAATAACTTGGTAGAATTGGCGCTCAGATTTGCGCCAGATTTGGCCGCGAACGATTGAGCGAAACCGCAGGCGTAGCCGGGTCTACGTTGAGGATTTCGCGATTGAGGAGCGGCCGAAGATGGTGTGAAGATGAGATGCCAAAATGCCAAGTTAATTTTGCGCAGCCTCTTAGCCCGGATTTCTCTGCTCCGCAGCCCGAAGTCGCTTACGCAGTATGGCATACACCCTCCTTGCCAGAATCTGGTGTCGCTTTGAGTCTGGACTCAGCTTCAGGAGCTGGGTCTTGATCTCTGCAAAGCAGGATTCCAGTTCGGGCAAAAGGCGGGCGGTCTGGCTGGGATCGTAGGGGATCTGAACTCGCTCTAAACCGATTTCAGCAAAGATCATCAGATATCGTCCGGTGCTGACGTCGGGACACGTGACGCGTTTCCGACCTAGCTTGAGCTCAAAGCCCAGGAATGTATACATCATTCTCGGCTGACACTTTCGGCCCAGCAGGGCTACTTGTCGAACCCTCTGCTCCAGCACCCGATCTCGATAGATGGCATCGATCCTCCCGATCTCCTTCTCAATCCCCCCGCTGGGGTCGAGCCCACCTAGACGCACTAACATCCCCTGCCTTTCCTGGTGTAGAGCCTCTTTCTGATAGTATGTTACGCGAATGTGGATGTTCCTTGTTCCGGCTCTGGATGTTGGAAATCGAATACATGCCCTCTGGGCCTACCTCTACGACCTGGCGCAGAGCATCGGTGGCCCAGCACTGCTGCTGGTAGCGCTCGCCGACTCCTCGTTTCTCTCCATCCCGGAAGGAAACGATATCTTGATCATCGTCCTGTCCACCGGGCAGACCTGGGGAGTCATGAGCTACTACGTCCTCATGACAATCATCGGATCTGTGGTTGGCTGCAGCCTGCTCTATACCGTCGGGCGGCATGGTGGAGGCTTCGTGGAAAAAAGGTTGCCCCCCCACCGACTGAAAGAGATGCGGGCCCTCTACGCTCGCTGGGGAATCTGGGTTGTGATGATACCTTCAATCCTGCCTCCCCCTACACCCTTCAAGGTTTTCGTGCTTTCTGCGGGAGTCTTTCAGCTGGCCTTTCCCAAGTTTCTGGCTCTCGTTTTCATGGGGCGAAGCATTCGCTATTTCATGTGGGGCATCCTGGGAGTCCTCTACGGTCAGAGTGCCAAGCTTTTCCTGCAGGACCATATCAGGACGGTTGGCATAACCCTTTTTTCCCTGCTCTTGGGAATCATAGTCACTTACTTTGTCGTCAGGCGGAGAACCCGAAAGAGAGCCCTTCCTCAGGAGGCGGCATGATGGTTCCTGGACGACTCCTTTCTTGTCTTCGTTCCCGCGCACGGCCCGTCTCCTTCGTGTTATTTCTACTCTCCCTTCTGGGGTGTGGATCTGCGGTCAAGAAAAGGACCCAGATCGAAGTTCCAGTGGGTTATCAGCAAGTCCGGGAAGCCACGCTGGAAGAACTCGTCAAAATCATCAATGATTACTACGCGCGTCCGGCTAACATCTCTGTCTCGGAGATGGAGGTGGAATTTCAGGAAGGCTCGATCGAAGAGGGTTACTTCGAGCGCTATCGCCGAGCCAGGGGCTACTTGATCGCGAAGCGGCCTGATTCCATCTATGTCAGCATTCAGAATCCCTTGACTCGTTCAACCGTTATCACGATGGCGACCAACGAAGGAAGCTTCGAGATCTGGGTGCCCGGCGAGAACAAGTATCTGATGGGAAAGACCAATCTGAAACCGAACAACAAGAGACCCCTTTACAACGTGAGGCCGGAACATCTGCTCAGCGCCCTCCTCATCGAGCCGATTCCTACAGGGGACTCGGCGATCCTCCACGTCTTGGAGGAAGATGTCGATTCTAGCTCCAAATACTATGTCATCAGCGTCCTCGAGGCTCCGGCAGAGGGGACCCAAGCGGCTTCACTGAAGCGCAAACTCTGGGTAGAACGGAGCCGGCTTGGACTCGTCCGCCAGCGCTACTACGATGCGGGACATCTGGTCAGCACCATGCGTTATTCGAACCTGGTTCAGGTTGGGTCGAACATAGTACCCACCGGAGTTGAAGTGGAACGCCTTGAAGAACGCTACACTATCCGGCTGCAATACCAGCACGAGACAGTCGCGGTAGACCGGCAGCTGAAAGCTGGGATCTTTCAGATCCCCTTCCCTCCGGGAGCCCAGCGAGTGGCAGTGAAGTAGCTCCTATTGGATGGTCCAAGCCATCCCGACCTAGCGACGATTGTCGCGTCGCTATGGCACCGGATCCGACGACCTTCGTTGTCTAAATCAATTAATTGGATCATGCAAGCCTGGGAGCGGTTGAAGGCTGTGACCTTATCAATATAGAATATGCGGGTGGATGTGAGGATCCTGTTGATGCCTCGTCGGTGAGGCATCTTCGATGATCGGTATATTGTTTTGATCGCTGAAGACATTCTGGATTGTTATCCCTCGAAGATCTTCCCGAGAGGAACGGTCGTGAGTGGATCGAAGTAGAACCTACAGCATATGAGTACGACGGTTGAGATGGGTCAGAGAAAGAACCTGGTAGTAGCCGAAGATCTGCAGATGGTGTATCGGGTAGGTAAGGTCGAAGTACCCGCGCTCAGAGGGATCGACATGATCCTGAAGGAGGGCGAGTTTGTGGCTTTCATGGGCCCCAGTGGGTGCGGCAAATCGACTCTGCTGCACATCCTCGGAGGGCTGTTGCAGCCGACTAGCGGGCGCGTCTGGATCGACGGCGAAGAAATCACCGAGATTGCTGACAGCAACCGCACCGAGATACGAAAGAAGAAGATGGGCTTCGTCTTCCAGCGATTCAACCTGCTTCCCACCCTGTCGGCGAAGGATAATATCGAGCTTGCGAGCCGTATTCACGGAAACGGCCATTATGGGGAAGAGTGGACACAAGAGATTCTCCAGTTCTTGGGACTGCAGGACAAGATGCATCACAAGCCATCGGAGCTTTCAGGAGGCGAGCAACAAAGGGTGTCCGTAGCCCGGGCAATCATCAATCGGCCGGCCCTTCTCTTGGCCGACGAACCCACAGGAAATCTGGATTCCGAGAACTCCGAGGTTGTCCTCAGGATCCTGCACGACCTCAACGTCCAATACAATCAAACCATTATAATGATTACCCACAACCCGGATGCGGCAGCTACAGCCAACCGAACTATCTATATGCAGGACGGGAACATCCTCAGTCCGGTTGAGAATATCTATCACGCAGCCAAGCCCGAATCGCAGTAAAGCACTACGATGAAATGGATGGGCGTAGTTGGCCAGGTTATTTTTTGGGGCTATAGAAGGGGCAGTTGGCAGTACGATGTCCTCTGTGCTCTGATCCTGGCCTTTATCTTCCTCACCCCAGCGGACGTCTTCAATCGCCGACTCTTCTCCCAGGCGAAGGAGCCAGAGAAAATAGAAAAGCCGGCTCGCGACTCCGATAAGACACAGGCCTCGAGTTCTCTCAAAACCTACCCGGACGTTTCGCTCCAGAGGGAGAGCAAGTCAGCTCGATAGCATCCAGTCCACAGATCGGGTGATCCTCTCAAGGAATTTTGTCATCAAACTGCTAGTAAGGTAAACCGTGATACGTCTAAGCGCTCTCACAACTCTCCTCATCATGGTTGGACTCGGCAGCATTGCTCACAGCCGACCGGCCTCCTCAGACACCGGACCCAGTCTGGAAGAGGTGCTGAGTCATATGGACAAGAGGGGGCAGACTCTGAGTTCCATGAGCTCGACTATCTTCCAGAAGAAATGGACGGATATCCTCGAAGAATTTGACGAGGGTGAGCGCGGGACCTTCCACTTCCTGCTCGAGCGCAAGAAAGTCTTCCTTCGAAAGGAGATTACCGAGCCTCAGCGGAGCACTCTGGTGATCAGTGACGGAAAACTACTTTTCTATCAACCCAAGATCAAACAGGCTCAACGCTACGATCTCGGAAACAAGAAAGACAAAGCAGAGTTTCTACTGCTTGGCTTCACCTCAAACAAAGAGGACATGAAAAAGGCCTACAATATACGGTTGCGGGGGCCAGATCGACTGGGGGACCGCGACACCTTTGTTCTGGAACTCACACCGAAGTCCAAGACCGTTTCCGCCCACTTCTCCCAAATCGTTCTCTGGGTGGACTCGCAACTCTGGGTCCCTATCCAGCAGAAACTGCTGGAGCCAACCAGGGACTATCTACTCTTCCACTTTGATGAGATCAAGCTCAACGATGGGATCAAGAAATACCACTTCGACGTGAAGCTTCCCAAGGACGTGCGCGTTATCGGCGGCTGATCAAACAGGCAACCGATTAAGGCTGAACCGAAGAATATCGAACAGGTGAATTCCGAAGGGCGGAGGGCTCTTGGCCCTGGACCTTTAGAGAAGTTTCTTTTTCGAAATGGGGCCAGTGCTTGGCTTCTCCACTGCTACCCGCCTCCTCCTGGGCGACCATCCGGAGCTTTCATCTGGGAACGCGTATAAAGAATCCGGTGAAGAACCGTCCAATTCGAGAGCACAGCGATCACCCACAAGATCGGCTCCATCATATAGAAGGAACCGATGATCAGGAGGACGATACGCTCGGGCCGCTCCAGAAATCCTACTTTGCATTGGGGGATCATGGATTCCGCGCGGGCTCGGGTGTAACTGGTTAATACCGAACCCATCATTGCTATAGCGACGAGCACGATGTAGGTGAGGCGTCCCTGATGCCCATAGTAGAGA
Source organism: Acidobacteria bacterium UBA6911 (assembly GCA_963579905.1). GTDB lineage: Bacteria > Acidobacteriota > UBA6911 > RPQK01 > JAJDTT01 > CAUZIZ01. The sequence goes on from CAUZIZ010000034.1 coordinate 16,615, forward strand.
ATCAGCCCTAGATAGACGATCAGGTCCGAATAGCGATCCATCACCGAGTCGAAGAAGGCTCCGAACGGCGTAGCGGCGTTGGCAGTCCTGGCCACTATCCCATCCACCATATCGAAAAGTCCGGCGACAATGAGAAGCACTCCCGCAACTCCGAAACGCCCGCGGGAAAGCAAGAAAGCAGTTACGATACTCATCACGAAGCCGAGAAACGTCAGGTGGTTGGGCTTGATGTGAAAGAAGGTGAGTGCCTTGACGATGCCTCGTAAAAGCACCTGGGCACCCTGTCCTATTTTTCCCGAAATCATTAGATTTCCTGTACAGATACAGTGTCTTGGGGGTGCACAGAGCCTGAAAGCTCTTCGCCCTCTGGATCAGCTCTTCGCCCTTCAGATCCAAGGACTCAGAACAGTTCAAATTTGATGGTCAAGAATTTCTTCGGGTCTTGTCTGAAGTCGTAGATCAGCTTCACTATCTCGGAAGACACCCGGTTGAGACTCTGGTACAGCTGCTCGTCCTGCGCCAGACGCCCCAAGGTACCTTTCCCCTCCTCGACGCCCCGCATCAGACTCATCATCTGTTCCAGCGCCTGGGTGAGGCCCTTGTATAGCTTGTCGTCGGTTGACAGCTTCCCCAAGGTTCCCTCTCCTGAGTCCATTCGAGAAGTAACGCTCTCCAGGTTGGCCATCAACTGGTCCAATTTCTGGTAGACGCCGGGATACTGGATAAGTTTTCCGATAGTCCCATCCGTCTGATTGATCTTCTCCATGATACCTTGGAGGTTCGCGGTCACCTGCGTGATGTTCTCATAGACATCTTTCTCTCTGATCAAACTGGGAAGCGTCCCCTCCCCTTCGCTCAGCTGCTCCACCAGGTCCGCAGCTTGATCAACCGTTTGCTGAGCCCCTATAACGGTCTGGTTCAAGTTTTCGAAGAAAGAGGGATCGGTGATAAACTTCCCGACGCTGCCTTGTCCTTCGCCCAGATCTTCCATGATACCCTGTAGCTTCTTCGACAGGACCTCGAGGTTGGCAAGCACATCGTTGGCTCCGGTAATGAGTTCCTGGAATCCAGGCTCGGACGACCCTGTGATAATGACAACCTCCTGCGTCGTTTCCGCACCCAACCAAGATTTAACTACCTCCTGACCGACGAGGGGGAGAGCTTCAGTCCTCCCTAATGAAACTTCGACGTACTTGTCACCCAGTAGCCCCACCGAACCTAGCGAGATATTGCTATCTCGCCGAATCCAGTCCCGGTAGTCCACCTTGATGTCCATGAATACTTCTATGTTCTGCAATCGCCCTCTGGCTTTCCGAATTTCTTCTGAGGCGTCATTGAGGCCGGCTTCCTGCCTCTCGACCAGGCGTCTCAAATTGTTGAGCTCCCGGCGTAGAGGCCGGGTCCGGGGCAATTCGGGATCATGCTGTGGAGTCAGCTTCTCGTACTCCGACTCGAGACCAACCAGGTGTTCCCTATTGGCCAAAAGATTCCGTGACAGCTCTTCGGACCTTCGATTCAGCTGATCGATGAGGTCCATATTCTGCTTGTTGGATTCAGTAGGGGGAATCTCTCCAGGCTCGGAGATGCGCAAAAAACTGACGTTTCCCGCTTCAACACCAGCGATGAGAACGATGTCGCCAGGCTTCAGTCCAGAAATGTTGTTCAGATAGCTCTTGGCGGCAAACGTCTCCTCCAACAGGCCAACCTGGGTCCCGATGGTAAAAATCGCCAGGCCCAGGATGGAAGCGGTAACAATGACAAAAACTCCAACCTTCAGCTCCGAAAAACTGTGGCGGCTTTTTCTGTCCATGGTATTCCTTACACTCGGGGCGAATCGATCGTGTACCTGCTCACTGCTGCTTGACGCGAGGGCTCATCCTACCGCCTTATGCTTTCACGTCAGGAACTCCTGAACGTAGTCATCCTGGATTGACTTCAACTCTTCAGCACTGCCTTCGTAGACAATCCGTCCATCCTTGAGCATAACGAGTCGAGCATTTACGGAGTGTCCCCCATCCTTCTCCGACTGGAAACTAATCTCTCCGTCGGGGCCTTTCAACGCCCCTTCGGTGGCGAGAATTTGAGCCGTCTTCAAATCGTGTGTAACGATGATGGAGGAAACCTTTTGAAAATCCCGCAGCAGGATGACTAGCTCACAGATGGTCCGATTGGTAATCGGGTCGAGACCGGCCGTCGGTTCATCGTACAGCATGATCCCGGGCTCCCCTGCCAGGGCCCGTGCAATAGCGACCCTCCGCTTCATCCCTCCCGAAAGCTCCGCTGGCATTTTTCTGATCGCATGTTCCAGCCCTACAAAACCCAACAGTCGTCGGGCAGCAGCCTCCATCTCCTCTTCCGTAGAGCTGGCTTCTTCACGCATTCGATAGGTCACGTTGTCCTGGACGCTTAGTGAATCGAACAAGGCGCCTTCCTGAAACACAATGCCAACACGTTTTCGGATCGGCATCAAGGCGTCTTCGCCCAACCCAGTGATTTCCTCGTCCTCAACGAAGATCTTCCCTGAATCCGGTTTCACCAGACCCAGCACCATTCTTAGGATCGTCGATTTCCCGGAACCGCTACCTCCCAGGACCACCTTCGTCTCGGCCTTCCCGACCGCCATGGTGAAGTCTTCGAGTACCACGTGCCCATCGTAGGACTTGGAAACCCCTTCGAATCGTATTGCGTTAATAACGTAGCTCCAAGATGATCTTGCTCAGAAAAAAATCGGAGACGATCACCAGAACCGAGGCAGCGACCACGGCCCGAGTCGTGTTGCGTCCCACGCCTTGCGTCCCTCCCTTGGTCCCCAGACCGAAGTAGCATCCGATCATTCCGATAATGAATCCGAAAACCACGGGCTTGGTCAGCCCCTCCAGCACGTTATTGTAATCGATTGACCGCAATGCCGTACTCCAGTAGAGCGAGGTGTTCAGGCGCAGGGTGTAGAAAGAAGTAATCCAACCCCCAATCAGCCCAAAGACGTCGGATACGACTGTGAGCAAGGGAACCATGGTGGTGCAGGCAATCACCCGCGGAGTCACCAGTTTCTTTGTGGGATCTGTGCCCAGGGCGCGCATGGCGTCAATCTGCTCCGTCACAACCATGGAACCGATCTCTGACGCGATTCCAGATCCCACTCGCCCCGCCATCATGAGCGCTGTCAGTACCGGTCCGAGTTCTTTGATCAGCGACAGGGAGACCAACTGTCCTGTCAAGTTGACGGCGCCGAAGGCCTTCAGTGATTTGGAAGACTGAAGGGCCAGAACTCCACCGGTGAAGAAACCGGTCAGCATGATGATCAAGATCGAGCCGACTCCGATGATGTCCATCTGTTGGAGTGTGTCTTGTACGTATCGGGGCTTCCGGAAGATATTGACCACCGCTGCGGCGCACAAGAGAGTGAACTCTTGAATCTCGTAAACAGCCCGGTAGATAACTCCCATAGGTGCTCCGCTATGAGCTGCGCTGCCCAGCGCTGCGTCCTGGGTTTAGTGTTACACTAAACCGCTTGACAGCTTGGAGAGCGCTGACGCGAGACTCTCGCAAAATAAGCGTTGGCAGCACAAATTCTACCAGAGACGCCCCGGCTCTCCAAGGATACTCAGCCACTAGAACAGGTTCGGGGGAACACGACAATGTTTCGCTTCTTGACCTCTGGCGAGTCCCACGGGAAGGGATTGATTTCAGTCATTGAGGGATTTCCAGCTCACGTCCCAATCGATGTCGCATTCGTCAATTTGGAGCTGAAACGCCGGATGGGAGGTTACGGTCGAGGGGCTCGCATGAAGATCGAGAGCGACGAGATCGACATCTTTGCCGGCGTCCGCCACGGCTACTCTCTGGGCTCACCGATAGCGTTTGCCATCAGCAACCGGGACTGGGTCAACTGGCTGGACATCATGTCGGTAGAGCCCAACCCCGAAGGAGCGGAGAAACGTAAGGTCGAGCGTCCCAGACCGGGCCATGCCGATCTGGTGGGCGCCATGAAATATCAGTTTTCTGATATGCGAAACGTCCTGGAACGCTCCAGCGCCAGGGAGACCACATCAAGGGTTGCGGTCGGCGCCTTCTGCAAACTCCTCCTGCAATCGTTGGGGATAAGGATCTATAGTCATGTCGTAGCCATAAAGGATGTCCGGATTTCTGCCGCTCAGCTGGAGAAAGTCTCAATCGATCTTGTGCCGCAGATCGAGGCCTCTCCCCTGCGCTGCTGTGACTCTTCTTTGGAAGAGGAGATGAAAAAGGCGGTGGATGACGCCATCGAAAATGGCGATACCATTGGCGGGACATTCGAGGTCCGGGCCCTCGGAGTGCCACCGGGTTTGGGTAGCCATGTGCACTGGGATCGCAAGCTCGACGGCCTGCTGGCCCAGGCTCTCATGTCAATCAACGCCATCAAGGCGGTAGAGAATGGATTCGGTCTGGATCCTGCACCCACCGGCAGTGAGTTCCACGACGAGATCTTCTACGACCAGCAAAAGAGGCGATTCTACAGAGAGACGAATCACGCCGGTGGCCTCGAGGGAGGCACTTCCAACGGAGAGGAAATCATTATCAGGGCTGTAGTCAAACCAATCGCTACCTTGAAGCGTCCTCTCCGGTCGGTCAATCTCGCAACAAAGGAACCCTTCAAGGCCCAGTATGAACGATCCGACACCTGTGTTGTCCCAGCGGCGGGCGTGATTGGCGAGGCCATGGTAGCGATTGTTCTTACTCGAGCCGTGCAGGAAAAGTTCGGAGGCGACACACTTCAGGAGGTCCAGGTCAACCTGGAGAGCTATCTAGAAACCGTCCATCAAATGTGAGCCCCCCAAGTGATCCATCCCATCCTCCAGTTCGGCGCACCCGAGTTGCAGCTCAAGAGTCAACCGGTTGAGCGCTTTGACGAGGAGCTGAAAACCCTGACACAGGACATGCTACAAACGATGTATGCAGCGCCTGGGATCGGCCTCGCTGCCCCTCAAATCGGGATCAATCTACGACTCACCGTGATCGATATTACGGCAGGGGAGGAGAAGGGCCACCAGATAGTCCTTGTAAACCCGAAGATCACAGAACAAGAAGGGGGTGAGAAGGGTGAAGAAGGCTGTCTCAGCATTCCCGGATTCACAGCTGTGGTGGAACGGCCACAGCAGGTTCGCGTCGTGGCTCAGGATCTGGATGGAAATCCGATCGAAGTGGGAGGGAGTGATCTACTGGCGCGCGCGATCTGTCATGAAATCGATCATCTCAACGGGATTCTCTACATCGATCGCATCTCCCGCCTCAAGCGCGAGCTGATCAAGAGAAAGATTCAGAAGCTTGTCCGAGCCGGAGAATGGTAGATGCGGATCGTCTTCCTGGGAACACCAGCATTTTCCGTACCCTTTCTCCGGGCTCTGGTTCGGCCCGGCGAAAGAGCACCCTATCGGCTCGTTGGTGTCGTCACACAGCCAGATAGGCCGGGCGGAAGAGGACGGAAGCCGAAGCCCAGCGCGGTAAAAGTGGAGGCAGAGAAGCTCGATCTTCCCACACTGCAACCGGAGCGGCTCCGCAACAACCCCCTCGCTCTGGAGTTCCTGGCGCGAACCAAACCGGATCTGCTCATTGTCGTCGCGTTTGGCCAGCTGCTCCCTACAGAGTTCCTTAACTATCCTCCCCTGGGAGCCCTCAACATCCATACCTCTCTGTTGCCCAGGTATCGAGGAGCGGCACCGGTAGTACACGCCCTGATGAACGGAGAAACCGAGACCGGTGTCACTCTCATGAAGCTGGATAAGGGCATGGACAGTGGCGACATCGTGAGCCAACTCCGTATCCCAATCGGAGAGGAGGTCACCACTGGCGAGGTAGAGGACATCCTGAGCGAACCGGGGGTGGAACTGATGCTCCGAGATATCCTCCCCTATTCGCGTGGAGACCTTAGTCCTACACCACAGAACCCAGCCGAGGCGACCTTTGCTCCCCGCATTGAAAAGAAGCACGCCCGAATCGAGTGGAATCGCAGCGGCACCGCAATTCACAACTTGATCCGCGCCCTGAACCCCAGGCCCACGGCTTTTGCTCACTTCCGGGATAAAGGAGTGAAGATATGGCGCAGTCAGCGAATTGCCGAGCAGTCCGCTCAGACGAACCGAACGTCAGGTGAAATTTGTGAGGTCACCCCGGATTCCATTCTGGTTCAGTGCGGGGACGATACCCAGCTCGCTTTGAAGGAGTTACAGCTCGAGAATCGAAAGCGACTTTCAGCTCGGGACTTCGCCAACGGGTTGGCGCTAAAGGCTGGGGAGCGATTCTATTGAAGGAAGACCTTCGCTAACTGCAAGGCTACCCGTGGCTTCCCAAAAGGCCGGCTCAGCAGCCTCCTGGAGACGGCAGCCAACCAACACTCAACAATTTGGCAACTGTGCGTTCACCAGAGAGGCCAGGTTTTCAAAAATGCATGCCAGAGCTGTAGCCGTAGAGCTGCTGCTGCGCCAGTCCGCCAGGAGCCGCATTCCCCTGGACAATCTGGCCCGTGACCCCAAGTTTGCTGAACTGGATGGAAGAGATCGCCGTTTCGTCACGGAGTTGGTCTTCGGGGTTCTCCGAAACCTTGCGCTTCTGGACTACTCCATCGAGTGGGTCAGCCACAAACCGCTACAGAAGCTGGACCCAGAAATCGTCTCGATCCTGAGGACTGCGCTCTATCAGCTAAACTATCTGCGCGTACCTGAAAGAGCTGCTGTCCACTCTGCGGTGGAGCTCTGCAAAGGATTCAAGAAATCGTCGGCGGCTCCCTTTGTCAACGCGCTCCTGCGACGCTTTCTAAGCAATCCTCCACCGTTACCCCAGGGACAGACGTCGGAAGCGCTGTCCCTTCGCTACAGTCATCCGCGATGGCTGGTCGAGAGATACCTGGAACGCTATGGGGACAACGCCACTGAGAACCTCCTGAAGGCTAACAACCAACCTCCAGTGCCCTTCGTTCTAGTCAACACCTTCAAGATCGGATTCCAGGAATTCCGCCAACAACTGGAACACGAGCAGATCACTTTTCGGCTCTATCCCAAAGTTCCCAACTGTTTGATTGTCGAGTCTCCGTCTTTCCCAGAGCACCCACTCTATCTCGGGGGGTATTGTTTTTTCATGGACGGAGCCAGCCAAGAAGCGGTTCATCTGGCGAACATCCAGGGAGCTCGAAAGATAGGAGATTTTTGCTCGGCTCCGGGAGGGAAGCTGTTCCTCTTGACCGCACGCAAGCCACCCGAAGCTACCATCTACTCATGCGATGTAAGTCACTCCCGCCTCAGGCAAATGCTCGAACGGGCCCGCCTGTATAAAGTCCCCACACCCAAAGCCGTCACGGCAGATCTAACCCAGGGATGCCCTTTCCGGGTTCCCTTCGATTTCATCCTGGTCGATGTCCCCTGTTCGGGGACCGGCACACTCCGCTCGAATCCGGATATTCGCATCCGCGCGTTGGAGACGGATTTGAAACGGTTCCACTCGAAGCAACTCTCGATTCTGAAGAATAGTTTCGAAGGCCTTCGAAAAGGAGGTGATCTGCTCTACATCACCTGCTCCACCGAGCCGGAGGAAAACGAAAATGTGATTGAAGCATTTCTTGCTGGCGAGCCTCAAGCGGCGGCGATTGCAGATTTCTACCGAAGCTTTCCGGGAAACCCTGGAGTTGGAGGCTTCTTCGCCGCCCAAATTCGGCGCGTTTGAAAAGCCTATGGTAGATTAGGAGCTTACGCAATGGTCACTTTCTGAACTGCCGGCAAGGGTTCATACGAACACCGGGGGGACGAGCACTTCCCCCTCAACCCTACTGCGGAGCGAATCCTGACGTTTTGGTTCGACAGCGGGTGCGAAGGCGAGAATGATGCCTAAGGTGCGACGCCGGAATTCGGTTCTGAGTATCGGCAAGCTACTCCTTCTGACCGGAGTCCTATTCGTCATCTTTCTCTTCAGTACTGTCGTGAGCATGAGACTCGTGGTCAGAGCCAAAGAGCTTGCCGTGCCAGCCTTGGTGGGTACCGACTTGGAAGAGGCAACGCGGCTACTGAAAACAGCTAACCTCAGGCTCGCGCTGACGGGCAAACGCCATGACCCCAAGATGCCCAAGGGAGCGATTGTCTACCAGCTACCTGGCGCTGGGGTCCGCATCAAGGCAAATCGAGAAGTACAGGTCTTGGTGAGCCTGGGAAAGCAGCAGGATCCGGTTCCAAAGTTGGTAGGTGAAACCGAAAGAGTCGCCTTGCATCTTGCGCGTCAGTCGGGCTACAAACTGGGTGACATCAGTAGAGTTTCGCTGCCCGAACTAGAGTCGGAACAAGTTATCAATCAGTTCCCCGCCCCAAGTACCGAGGAGATCACGGGTCTTGAAATTGATATCCTGGTCGCGCGCAAGCAGTCCAAACGATACCTCATGGTGGACGTAGCGGGCCAGAGCCTGCATCGAGTGCTCATGTTTTTCGAAGAAGAGGGTTTCAAGGTAGGGAAGATTCAGTACATCCGACATGCTAAAGCCCGAAGGGGAGTTGTAGTCCGTCAATTTCCGGAACCGGGTCATGCCCTCGAGGAAGATGACTCAATCCATCTGGAGGTGGCACGCTGATGGCCCGGATAGCACCATCGCTCTTGGCTGCTAACTTCGTCTCCCTGGGTGAGGACATCGATGTTATGGAGACCGCCGGGGCAAAACTGCTGCACCTGGACGTCATGGACGGGCACTTCGTGCCCAACCTAAGCATCGGCCCCCCGGTGATCACGGCCATCCGAAAACATACGCAGCTGATCCTGGATGTTCACTTGATGATTTCCAATCCAGAGGCTCTGATCGAGACCTTTGTCGAAGCCGGTGCCGACTACTTGAGCATCCATTATGAAACCGTCAAGCATTTGGACCGTCTAATAGATCAGATTCGCGAAGGTGGGGTACAGCCAGGAGTAGTGGTGAATCCCCATACGCCGGTCAGCCTGTTGGAGGATGTTCTAGCCAAATGCCACCACGTGCTCGTCATGTCAGTGAATCCCGGCTTTGGAGGCCAAGATTTCATTGCCAGCAGCTTGGAAAAAGTGAGAACATTGCGACTTTTAATCGAGGAACGTGGCCTCGATGTGAAAATTGAGATCGATGGGGGTATGGGACTCAAGAACACAGAAGAGGCCGTACGCTCAGGTGTCGACATTGTCGTCGCGGGATCGGCGATCTTCTGCAGTCCCTCTCCTGTCGAGACTTTTCGTCGAATGCAACAGATTGCGGATCAGGCTGGGAAAAATCATTGAATGCTGGATTGTGGCAGAGACGATGCAATTAAAAATTAGTCGGATATTCCTGGCACTGGTGGCGGTCAGCCTTCTTGCTGGCTGCGGACAAAAGAGCGCAGGATTGCAGGAGGGGGCGGTGGCTCCCGACAAGATTCTTTTCGAGAATGGGATGAAGTTCTTCGAAAAGAATCAGTACATCAAGTCTCGCCTGTCCTTCCAGACCTTGATCAATACCTACCCCGACAGCGAATACACACCCGTTTCCTTCCTCTCGATCGCAGACTCTTACTACGAGGAAGCGGGGAAGGACAATCTGCTGCAGTCAGAAGCCCAGTACAAAGACTTCATCATCTTCTATCCCTTGCACGAGATGGCCGATGACGCACAAATGAAGATCGCCGCCATCAATGTCAGGTTGATGAAGCCTCACGATCGGGATCCCACTTATGCCCAAAAGGCAGAAGCCGAATTCAAGAAGTTCCTCAAGGATTACCCGGATAGCGAACTAGCACTTACGTCGAGGGAATTCCTGAGAGAGGTCCAAGACAAACTGGCGAGCGGAATTCACGAAATCGGGAATTTCTACTTCGGTCGTAAGGGCTTTCTGGCTTCGGAGAGTCGGTACAAGGAGATTCTGGAAAAGTACCCCGATTTTAGCAGCATGGACGAGAGCCTTTTCAAGCTGGGAGAATCACTCGAGAAGCAGGGGCGAATCGAGGAGGCCTCGGTCTACTACAGCCGGGTCGCCGGGGAGTTCCCCTTCAGCGATTACTTCGACGACGCCAAAGAGAGGCTGGTCTTGCTTGAAAGGCCGGTTCCTGTCGTGGACCAGGCGAAAGCAGCTAAGAACGAGTCCAATCGCCGGGAAGAGCAGGGTTTCTCGATAATGGCTCCAGTCCGCAGTGTCGTTGATGTTTTTACCGGAGGCGAGGACCCCTACGAGATCGCCCGCAGGCGGGCTGAACAACGCAAGCTGGAAGAGATGCGTGGGAACGGAAAACCGACCAGGACTGTTGAGCCAAAGTGACCCGGCCAGCATGCACCACCTGGTCCTAGCAGACGATAGCAACACCACCCAGACTCTGGTCCGCCTGTCTTTCGTCGAAGACCCCACCATCCAGGTCCACACCTTCGAGGACGGCACTGCAGCACTTGAGTACGTCCAGACACAACCCACCGACCTCGTCCTGGCAAAGCTGGCACTCCCCCTGCTGGACGGGTTTGAGCTGTGTCGACGGATCAAACAGGACCCGGCAACCTCCCACCTTCGCGTGCTCCTGTTGGGCCGAGCCCAGGACTCCTTCGACGAAAACAGGGCGCAACAGATCGGGTGCGACGGCTACCTGATCAAACCCTTCGAGACCTCCGAGTTGGTAGCTCGTATCGATGCCCTCCTGGCCCAGACCAAATCCGAACCGAAAGAGGAAGCAGTAGCAACAGATGAACCCACTCTTTCCTCCGGATCAGAGCAAGCCCCTGAGTCCCCCGACAGCCTTCCTCCGACTTCCGAATCAACTGTCCGACTCCTGACCCTGAAGCCCTCCCAGTGTCGTCCTGATTATAACTTCCTCGCCCGAGACGTCAGGAGGCTGAGACGACAACACTCCCCACTCTCATCCCCAGCAGCGGCATCGGCGTCCTTAAACGAGGGTGAGATGAAACGATTGATCCAGGACATTCTGGACCGACTGCCTCAGGAACTACGCCGCATCCTGCCTGAAATCATCCAGGAGACTCTTTTCGCTTTGGCTCACCCAACTTCCGCTGACTGACCTACTCCTCCCAATCGTTTTGAATTGTCTCTATCGCAGGGCCAGCATTCTCAGACCCTGATCGTGCAAGTCGGGTGTGATAGGGTGAGACCATCCGGCCGTTCAAATCTGCATGTTGACAGGGGCGCGAAAAATGTTGCGTTCGAAATCGAAGTCTAGACTTGAAGCCTTCTTCCTAGCCACAGCCTTATTCTTACTGTCCCTCGCATCCACTTCATTGTGGGCGGAGCGAATCGTCTATCCGCAGGCGGCCGTTGGCCCCCTTGGCGCCGATACGTTCGTAATTGACCTAAGGGTCTGCGCAAAAATAACTTGGCATTTTGGCATCTCATCTTCCCACCATCTTCGGCCGCTCCTCAATCGAGAAATCCTCAACGTAGACCCGGCTACGCCTGCTGTTTCGCTCAATCGTTCGCGGCCAAATCTGGCGCAAATCTGAGCGCCAATTCTACCAAGTTCTTCTTGCGCAGACCCTAAGCATCGGGAACCTCAGTCGCCAGGAAACCGTGGGGCCCGAATTCGACTGTTGGATGCAAAAACCTGGTGGGTATGAACCAGATCAGGTTTGAGGATGATTCGGGAAGTCAGACTGTCCAAGCCAACGGCTTTCAAACCGTGATACTGACACCGCTCGAATCGGTCCACTATCAGATCAGCAGCGCGATACTTCAGGTTGGAGTCCTGGTCGTCGATACTCCCGATCAATCCAACTTTGAGGATCTGTCAGCCTCGTTCTTCTACAAACTGATTGACAGCCAAGGGACGATCACCGATCTGATTGCAGTACTCGGAGTAGAGGAGTCTTCGTCTGCCTTTGAGGGGCTGATTGCCACTCAAGGAAACTTCAATGTGGGTGTGGCCCTGGTGCCGGAACGCAACCTGGACAACCCTTCCGCTACCGCCACTATAGATCTTATTGTTACCTTGCCCAATGGCTCTGAGCGCCGGGGACAAGTCGTTCTTGGAGAAGCCGAAGCCCAACAGAAAGCCTTCTTTCCCAACCTGATTATTTCCGGACTTCCTCAAGATATCCCGGTGGCCCAGATGAGGATAGAAGCCGACGAACGCCTCTTTTCGGCCGTTCTGGAAGTCGTTTCTCCTCCCGATTCTCTCAACGTTCAAATAGGATCAGCCCCTCTGGATATTCTCAACCTGGTCCCAACCGGGGGCTTCCAGCTGGATACGGAAAACCGGCAGGCCGTCGCGGGCCTCTACAATGCCGTGAAACAGGCATCTATGGGGGTCTCTCCAAGATGGACCGGGGATTACGATCAGTGTCGGGTGGGGTCGATAGCGGGACCTTACCGGGATGCGGTGCTCCGGCTCATCAATTTCGCACGGGTCCTGGCGGGTGTCCCCGCCGATGTCGTGTTGGACCCGACTTCCAACAATGACGCTCAGGCGTCGGCTCTGATCTCCGGAGCAGAGGGAACTCTCAGCCATACCCCGGATAACTCTTTCGTCTGTTTTTCTGCTGAGGGTGCCAACGGGTCGCTACGCTCGAACATCTCCCTTCATCTGGATGTAGATCCCACCCTCGTCGTAGGTGGCTACATGCAAGACCCTGGGGCAAGCAATACGAGTGTCGGTCACCGTCGCTGGCTGCTTCAACCCGGGCAGCAGAACATCGGTGTCGGCGTAGCCTTCGACGGCGATCAAGGCCCTTTCCCTGGCGCGAGCGTCATCTACGTCGTAGGACCACGAACGGCGTTCAGGAGACAGGTGGCCTGGCCTCCCGTCGGCTTCGTGCCCTCCGGACTCGTTTATGCGCGATGGTCTTTCTCTTTTCCTGAAGCCGATTTCAGCGCTGCCACGGTTACCATGACCTCAGAAGGATTGCCGGTAACTCTAGCCATAGTCGACTCCGGAGCTGGAGACCAGACTTCGACCGGGCGGGCCCCCTTCATCGTATGGGAGCCCAATATCACTCAGACTCCCAGCGACGGCACCAAGTTCACGGTAACCATTGAATTCTCATTGAATTCTCGGTAAACGGCCAGGTCAGCTACGACATCACTATCATTGAGCCGTGACTCGGACGCCGGCAGATGCAGCTTTGGCTCGAAACTCGACGCTCTTTGGGTCAATTCTAAGAAAGTTAAGTCCGTAGAAGTCTGCAGCAAGTTGGAGGCGAGAGAAGTCGACCTCCCCCGTCTCCTTGGCTAGCCTTGGCTTCGGATGCCAACTCTTTCTCGAATGATCCAGCTCGCAGCAGCCGTTTGGTCTGGGCATTTGACCGTTCCCGGAGCCTGCTTCAGCAGGTTAAAGCGGACTCCAGGGGGCGGGACTAAGGCCTACCCTCGGCTCCAAGCCGAGGGGTTTGATCGGATGTCGAATCGAATTCGACTCATCTCTGCTAACCTTCGTCGTGGCGGTGGTCTCCAGGCCGCCGTTGGTCGAGCTAGGCTCGACCGCTACACTTCGGCCTGGAGACCGAAGCCACGTCAGAGACCGACTCTAGCACTTTCATCTTCACTCGAAGATGACCCTACCGTCCCTGCGGGACTTCGGGGACCTTCGCTTCGCCTGAAGGCGAGGGGTTTCACCATCCCGGATGGGGACACTAAGCTGAGACTTCAACCACGAGGAGCCGAAGCAGCCTTCGCCAGTTGACAGAGCCGTGACTGTCAGGGAGCGGGGCCCGACAGGGACCATACCCCCAGGCGCTTCTATATTGCAGGGGTGCGTACAGATGTCAATCGGGGTGTGCCTCTTAAGTTGAAGCACCGGATCCCACTCCCTCACGGTCATGGCTCTGTCAGGGTTGCTAGCGATGATCATGTCGAAGGTACAAGATACAACGTACAAACAAGCTCCAAATCACAAACATCAAGTTCCAAACGATCGCCCATTATCAGGTTTGGCGATCCGACAGAGCCACGAACGACTTGAGCCGTTAGCAACATGAGGCCAAGTTCCAAGGAGAGAGCTGGATAACTCTTCCCCACGCAGTGAAGCACGATATCGCCTGTCCTCGACCTAAGTTTCGTTCTCGAATGGGGCAGCACTGCTGGGGGACCACTAAGCTGAAACTATTGAAACAATGGCTGGCGATGTTCTCAGAACTGGAGAGAGGCAACGGGTGTCGGCTGAGGAGGAACTAGGCTGGGGTGTATTCCAGCTCGGACTCGCTTGAAAACCTCAAACTTTCGGCGCAATCAGTGACGTGCTTTTCCCAAGCAACAGGGAGACTATCCCCAGAGCAAACAGACCGGTCACTGCCAGAAAGGCCGGGCTGTAGCTTCCCCAGAGGTCATAAGAGACCCCGGCCATGAGAGGCCCCAGGGTGTAGGGAATCACGGTGGCCATGCTGATGAGGCCTGAGATGCTGCCGTAGTGGCGCAGGCCGAAAGTTTCCTGAACGATCAGCGGCACTAGCGTTCCGTATCCCCCCATGTGGAGACCGAACACAGACGCCGAAACCCAGACCAAAGGGGGATTGGAGAAGGCCACCATCAGGACCACGGATACGATCTGGGCCGCCAGGTTCACTACCAGGCAACACCTTGCACCCCAGCGCTCAGCCAGCAGTCCGTAGAGAACCTTTCCGGCCATTCCCGCTGTAGCCAACAGACCGAGGGCGATGGACACAGAGGTGGTGGACAGGCCCTCCGCCACCCAATGAGCTCCCGCCTGCGCCAGGATGGTGCTATAGGTGAATGAGGCCATCATAAGGGCGAAGGTAATGGAGTAGAAGAAGGGGGTGCGCAGAGCCTCGCGTGCGTCCAAGCCCGTCAACTGGGGAGCCTCATCTGTGCGCCCACTCTGGGTGGATCCTGGGAGATTTCTCGGAGACTCCCGGATGAAGAGCATCGCCAGTACGGCTATGGCGAAGAAGAGGAACGCAAACGACAGATAGGCCGCCTCCCAGGAGAAGATCGCCAGACAGAGACCGGCAATCATTGGCAGCGTCAGGCCGCCGAAGTTGCTTCCCATCATGACCAGTCCCATCATGCGTCCCCGGCGGGTCTCGAACCAGATTCCGATCAGGCGTCCTGCCGGCAGGTAGGACATCCCGTTGAAGAGCACGAACTGCAGAAAGCTCAGAACGTACCAATGCCAGAGCTGGGACATGAGGGGACGAAGAAGAAAGCTGAGCCCCCCGAGAAAGAGGGAGACAACCATGACCTGCCTGGCCCCCAGGCGGTCCATGAGGCGGCCGAGCAAAGGCGAAGCCAAACTACCCGCAGCCGCGAAGGACAGGGAGGCGCTGATTGCGGTCCGAGGCCATCCAAACTCCTGCTCAAGGGGCTGGACGAAAAGACCGAAGGCATAGCTGGAGGATCCCACTGCCAAAGCGGAGGCCAGAAACAAGACGCCCACGCCCAGCCAGGAGTCCCGAATCGGCCGCGTTAGCTCCAGGGGAGCCGGGGTGCTCATGGGCGCCCATGGTAACATTCGAGAAACGGAACTGGAGTCCTATGAAGAGCGATCGGGTCCATGCTAGGGCTCTGGAGCAGAGAAACGGGCACTGGTATACTCTGCGCTCGCCGATTAGCCTGAAGGTCTGGAATACGAGGCTAGAAAGAACGATCGCGGCTCGCAGCTGGTCGGTGGTTTCAGGACCCAAACGGAGAAGGAACCATGAAGTTTTCGAGAACCGTGTGGTGTATGGCAGTCGCTCTGAGTGTGGTCGTGTCTTCCAGCGTTTGGGCCGGAAAGTTCGTGCCAGTGTACTCGAACATCTCC
The DNA here is from genome assembly GCA_963579905.1 of Acidobacteria bacterium UBA6911. GTDB lineage: Bacteria > Acidobacteriota > UBA6911 > RPQK01 > JAJDTT01 > CAUZIZ01. Next base: position 32,313 of record CAUZIZ010000034.1, read on the forward strand.
AATCCGGTGTTCCGGGAGTGGCAGAAAGAGCTGAAGGCCGACAGGGTCCTCGAGTCGCTGGCAGAGTATCTGAACGGCACCTTGATCGTGCCGATGGACGTGACGATTACCGTTACGGAGTGCGGGACCTCGAACGCGTTCTACTCCCCGAAGGACCAGCCGATCATTATTTGCTACGAGCTGATCGGCTACTTCTACAGGGGTGCCTTGGAGTTGGGCTGGTCCGAGGGGAACGCGAAGAAGGCAACGGAGAACGCGACGGCCTTCTTTTTCTACCACGAGCTCGGCCATGCTCTGATCCACGTCCTCGACCTGCCGACGACGGCAGGGAGGAGGATGCCGTGGACCAGCTTTCGACCTACATTCTGGCGCACGAATCCGAGGATGGAGACGTCCAGACTCTCGACGCCGCTCTCGCGTTCCTGGCGTGGTCCGAGGAGGCGCAGAAGACAGGGGCGAAGGCTCCTTTCTGGGATGAGCACTCCCCGAACGAACAGCGGTTCTTCAACCTCGTCTGTTGGGTCTACGGACAGAATCCCGGACGGTTCCAGAATCTCGTTCGGGAGGGGCATCTTCCCAAGGCTCGAGCCAATCGCTGCCCGGGCGAGTGGGCGCAGATCGACAAGAGCTGGACTGTGCTACTCAAGTCCCACGTCGCGGCAGAGTGATCGAGAAATTACCTGATCTGGACGACTCTTCCGATCCGGGACGATTCGTAGACAGCCGCGACCACGCGCTGGGCTTCGAGTCCATCTTCAATTGTAATGGCGGGTTCTCTCCCTTCAGCCAGCGCCGCCGCGAACTCCTTCAGGACCTTCAGGTGGGTGCTTTCTTCGAACTGGTAACTCTTCTCTCCCCCTCCCGTCGCGACACTCAGATGGCCTCGTGAGAACTTGTCGTGTAAAGGGTAGGAGTGGATGACTCCTTCGGTTCCCAGTATTTCGATCATGGAATTCCGGTTCTCGTCCGGGTCAGCAGTACTCCAGTGAGCGGTGGCTACTGCTTGGATCCCGTTGGCAAATCGCAGGAGCGAGCTAGCCGTATCTTCTACGGCATAGTCCTCGACCACGGTGTCCACGAAAGCGGTCACCGCCACGATCTTGCCGAAGAAGAAGCGAAGCAGGTCCACCCCGTGGCTCCCCAGATCCATATAGGGTCCTCCCCCGGACTGAGCGGGGTCCTGTGACCAGGCGTCCGGATTCGCAGGCGAGCGCCCAGAAAAGTTCCAGCGCACCGCGCTGACCTTGCCGATATCCCCACGCTCGACGATTTCTTTGATCTTCTGGTGCCGAGCATTGAATCGCTGGTAGTAGCAGGTCATAGCAGTGATTCCCGCCCTGCTGCAGGCCTCCAGCATTGCCTCCGCCTCCGAGACATCCAGGGCCAGCGGTTTCTCGCACAATACGTGCTTGCGCCGGTTGGCTGCCGCCAGGGTATTGGGACAGTGCTGATCCGCCGGAGTGGCGATGTAGACGGCGTCCACCTCAGGATCCTGCAGCAGTTTCTCCACATCATCGTAAGCGCGACGAGCCCCGTGTTCATGAGCGAACTCTTCGGCACCCTCCATGCTCCGCCGCATCACCGCAACTAACTGGCTGCACTCCGATTCACGCATTGCAGGAGCCATGACCCGGTGCGCAATGTCTCCGGCACCAATGATTCCCCAGCGTACCGTTGGTATCTGTATCATCCTAATCTCCAAGTTATCGGTCAGATGCTGTGGACGCCTGCAGCCTCACGTCTCCGGGATCAACGCCCATCGTCCACTCGTCGGATCCGGAAGAAGTCTCCAGAATCAGCCGCCAGATCCCATCTTCCCGTCGCCCGCCCTCAACTCGCTGCAGGGACGGATCCTCCCCCTTTGGCGTAAAACTAAAGACGGATAGAAAGGTGGTCTCGCTGGCGCTCCGCCGTCGAATAATGGTCGAAAGCCGCTCCGAGGCCCGGTTGGAAGGGGAGGTTCCCAGGAAAATTTGACCCTCTGGCCCGAGCAGATTCAGGTCCAGAGATCCGCCCTCGCAGCGCCACCGGAGGAAGGGAAGCTTCGACTCTTCACAGCTTCCCTCGACCTGAGTGTGAGCGGAGACACGTTCCGGTTTCAGTCGCCTGTCGAAATCGGATTCGAACGGATTCGCCATCAAACGGCCCCGGAGATGACAAATCCAGTCGATATCACGAGGGCACGGCCCAATGACCTGAAACAGGTCGATGAAGTAGCAGTCGCGCCAGAGAATGACCCGCCTCATCCGCACCCCCTGGTACACTCCTTCGCTCCAGGAGACTGAGGCATCGGCGAGGGTAAAGGAATCCTCCACCAGAAAATGATTGAATCTTCCATCGGTCAGGGGCTGCGGCTGGCCATCCAGCAGTACCGTCGAGTGGCTGGCCGTGTGCCGGTACCAGGTCTGGTTGAGCCCAATGCCATAGCCAGAAGTCCCCAGATCGGGGATGATAGAAGCTCCCCCTGCAAAGAATTGAATCCGCAGCTGGTCGAGGTGACCGTGCTCCCCGCCTCCAGGTCCTGCTTTTAGAAAAAGATAGCGCTGCCGCTCCAGAGCTCCAGGACTGCGAAGAATGGCGCAGCCCAGGTCAGCCAGGTGTCGGCTCCTCGATGGCGGCGGCTCGCCTGAGGGCAACTCTTCGACGCCCTCGAGAAGGGCCTCAAAACAGGTACGAGGCCGATTCCTGTAATTTTGTTGCAGGACCCAGGCGAAAGCGGGATCCCGAAACCAGGCGAAGGCCGTCTCGTAGAAGCCCTCGGCTTCGGGGATCCCGTGCCCCACCCTGTCAAGCAGTCCAATGAAGTGCCAGCAGTCGTTCAGGGAGGGGAGCTTCAAGTCAGGCAGGGAGATGAGAATCGGGGTCAGGAACATGCGCTTCAGGATGCCGCCGTCGTCGAAGGAACGATCCGTTGCTCGCAGAATTCTCATGGTCCAGACCACGGCGTCCAGGATGTAGTAATGGTAGCTGAGAGACCCCTCCCACCAGATACCGTCCTCGGAGACACCCTGTTGGAGCTGTGCCCGAAGTCCTAGAGATCCTCCCAAGGCCAGCTTCAACAGATCTTCGTCCTCGAGCACCACGGCCAACGTCGCTAGCGCAGCGTTGTTCCAGTTGGTAACGTTGTGAATCTCCGGCCATCGCACCCGATGCAGATGTTCGGCCGCGGGTCGAAACAGCTTTCGGGCCAGTTCCTCCCGAGCAGACTGGGGCAAGGACTCCTCCAGCAGGGCGTAGGCCCAGACCATACGTATAATCCAGACCGATTCGTCCAGGCCTTGCCAGGTAACCACCCCGGGATGGGGGTCGTATTGCGTGGGGGCGGGCTTCATCTCCAGGTAACGTTGAGCGTAGCCATCTAGAATGCCCGCCGCCAGGGTACGATCTCGCGTGCGGCCTGCCTCACTCTGTCCAGCTTCCAGGTAGCTTCGAAAAGATAGTTTTAAAGCGGCGTCACTGCGCATGTCGTTGACGGACCAGAACCAGGCACTATCGAAGGGTTCGCCTCGAAACTCGGCGCCATCAACCGGACAGGTGTGACAATGCGGGCTCCCAGGGTCGAACCGCAGCTGGACGGCATGATCGGGACAGAAGAAATCGTGGTAGTAGCCGGCCTGCTGCTCCGGAACCGGCGGGAGAAAGTCATGGTAGGACTCAACCCGTGCGTCCAGGGCCTCGAGGGCAGCGCGGAATGCGGGGAGTCCAACCTTGGCCCGAATGGTCCTGCTCCAATCGGGTGCCAACAGCGTCATGCCCGGTAGGCCTCGAGTGTCTTCTTCGCGATCCCATCCCAATCCAGGCGCTGGACGCTAGCCAAGGCAGTTTCTGAGGCAGCGTCCCGATCCCATCCCTGGACCTCCCGCATGGCTTCCAAGAGCGCGTCCTTCCGCTTAGGGTCGTAAAGGATGCCGCCACCGGGGAGAAGGGTAGAAGGAAGACAACCCAGAGCCGGCGCGATGACGGGCCGCGCGTGCGAGAGAGCGAGAACCACGCTCCCCGAACTCATAGTGGCATGAAAAGGCAGCACGACCACGTCGCTGGCTGTAAGGACACGAATCAAGTCCTCATTCGAAGCTTTCATATCGCCGTGGACAAAGTTGGACAAGATTCGGGGGTGATCTCCGATCCGACTCCAAAGCGAGTCCACGTACTTCGCCGGTCCTCCGCCGGCAGCTAGCAGCCAACAATCCGGCTCTGGCAAACGGCAAAAGGCATCGGCGAATTCCTCTATCCCCTTGTAGGGAAGGATCCCACCGATGAACCCATACACAAAGCCTGATTCCGGAACGCCCAACTCCGACCGGCACTCCGAACGCGAGAACCGATAGGGGTAGACCCCAATGAAATGGCCATGAGGAATGATGAACAGATCATGTGAACGTCCAAACTCGCGCCTCACCCCTTCGGCGTTGACCTCACAGTGGGCAATGATGGCAGTTGCCAGCCGGCAGAGATGGAGCTGAAATTCGTGATCGATCTCTTGATGGGTGCGGTTGTGAGGGTAGATGTTGTGTGCGGTCCACACTACTTTGTAGCCCAGCTCCCGCGCCAACTCCAGGGAGGATAGCAGGTCCTCCATCTGACGCTGCATGATCTCGGCGTCGTCGTGATAGTAGTCGTGATGGGGCCATTGCCAGTGAAGGACGTCGATCCGTCCCTGATTGCGCCGCAGGTACTCCGGACTGTAGTCGACCGAGTACTCGACCTCTAACCCGTGACGCTCCAGAGCATCGCAGAGCAAGGCACCGTAAGGATTGTTGCCTTCGTGGTCAGCGGCAAGGCGCTTGGACTGGTGATAGTAGTAGGCTACGCGCAAAACAGAAGACTCCAGGTACAAGATAAAGGTACAAGATACAAGATACAAACAAGTTCCAAGCACCAAATTTCAAGGAGGTCTCTCGGGAAGGCTGCTCAAAGGATGGACGGTAGAGCCTTGAGTCAAGGGATCCAGCGGACGATTGCATCTAAAGGTCTCGTTTCCGTCTGTGATTTGGTGCTCGGTGGTTGAGATTTGTTTGTATCTTGTATCTTGGAATCTTCTTATCCGAAGTTAACTGGATCCGACGCCTGATCCAGCTGCTTTCGGAGTTCCGAGCTCAGTCCCTTTTCGAGGGCATCAAAGGCCTGGTCGATGTGCTCTGGCCTCCTTCCACCGGTGAGGATACTCGTGATTCCGGGATGGCCCAGCACCCAGGCCAACGCCAGGTCCACCAGGGAGCGCCCTTCTTCTCTGGAGATGTCGCGGAGACGTTCAATGAGCGCAAAGTTTCGCCGGTGGAAGTACGAATCCTTCCAGTCGGAGGCCAGGTCGAACCGAGCGCCCTGAGGAATAGGCCCATCTTTCTTGTACTTTCCTGCCAGAAAGCCCCCGGCGAGGGGACTGTAGGAGATGATCCCGAGACCCTGGTTTTGGCAAAGGGGAATCAACTCCGCCTCTATTGCCCGGTCGGCCAGATTGAAGGAGGGCTGGATCGAAGCGAAGCGAGTCCACTCGTTCCGTTCCTGGTGCCAAAGTGCCTTGCAGAGCTGCCAGGCTGCCGAATTGCTCAACCCCAGGTAGCGGATCTTTCCCTGTTCGACTCCCCGGCTCATGGCCTCCAAAATCTCATCCAGCGGATCTCCCTGCTGAGGCCAGTGGTGAAGCTGGTAGAGGTCAATCCAATCGGTCTGAAGGCACTCAAGGCTCTGGTCGATCTTTTCCGTGACCGTCTTCCCGTTCAGGCGCCCACTGAACCCGCACTTCGTGGCCAGGACGATCTTCTGCCTGATCTTGGTCTGGGACATCCAGCGGCCGATCATTCGTTCCGAGGACCGGTCGCTGTAGGATTCCGCCGTGTCGAGAAAAGTGATTCCCCGCTCGATGGCGCGATCCAGTATTCGCCAGGCAGCAGGCTCATTTATTTCCCGCCCGAAGGTAGCCCCTCCCAGAGCGATGGCACTGACTTCAAGGTCAGTCTTACCCAATCTGCGATATTCCATCAGATTCCTTCCCCTCACAAATCACGGTAAACAAACCAGGGCAGACTCGGTCGCATCGCATCAAGAAGTAACGCTCCCCCTCTGATGCCGCGTCTGCCAGGTGAGTCCCCGAATCCGATCCTCGTCACGATTTGGGAATACGAAGCTCATCAACCAGGCGGTGCCAATGCTGGCCAGGGATGAGCAAATCACGATCCAGGTGAAGCCTAAACCCTGATCGAACAGCCGTTGAGAGAATTCTTCATCCAGCACCGCACCCAGGGTTGCAGGAGTTGATGGGCCCAGTAACTGCAACAGCTCACGAGAGTAGGCCACTCCCAGAGCCGTAAGGAACCCCACGATGGCAGCGATCCAAACTGCCCGGCTGCTCGCCCGGGGAATCAACATGCCTGCAAAAAAGACCCCACCCATGGGACCCACCAACGAATTGAAGGTCTTGGGCAGGATGGTCAAGATGTCATCTGCCCCGGTGAGGGTATCGAGATACATTGCTCCCAGGGTTACCGCCCCTCCGACGGCCAGCGTGATGACACGAGCCTGAAAGATGTTGTTCCCCTCCTTTTTCTTCTTTCTGAGGCGGCCGAAATCCACCGTTGCCACGGTGGCGAAGGCATTGACTCCGGAATCTATGGTAGACATTGCGGCCGCCAGAAGAGCCGCGAAGATGGCCCCCGCCAACCCTGCAGGTATCCGGGTGGCCACGAAGAAGGGAAAGATGCTGTCGCGGTCCTTACCGCTCGCCACATCGATCGTTTGAGGAAGAGACTCTGGGCCCTGAGTGAAGTAATACACGAGGCTAGCACCAACCGTACTCAGGATGAGAATGACACAGAGGCCCACCAGGGTTCCCGTGACGAAGCTGCGTTTCCTGGCTTGAATATCCACGGTTGAAAAATAGCGCTGCATCGTCATCTGATTAGCGCAATGGGCCACGATCACCCAGAGGGAATCGGAGAGGGTAAAGGTCACTACCGTCGCCGGCAAGGTGGGGTCCAGAGAAAAGAAAGTGAAGCGTTCATTGTCACGCGTGCTGACGACATCGATCCAGTCCCAGGGTCCCGATCCCGTGACTGCTGCGACGTAGATTATGGTAAAGATTCCTCCTCCCAGCAGGATCGCGACCTGGATCACGTCGGTCCACACCACAGCACGGATTCCCCCCATCATGGTGTAGACGGTCGCCACGATCCCAACCGTAGCGATAACGGCCATGAGAGGGATACCACTCGCAACGGAAAGGGCCCGCGACGAAACCAACACGATCACGCCCATGAGGACTGACACGAACACAAGGAACATGGAGGCACCCAGCAGCCTCACCGAGAGATCGAACCGATGCTCCAGGTATTCGTAGGCGGAGGTAAAGCGAAAGCGCGCAAAGAAGGGAATGGTCACCAGGAGAATCACTAACAGGTCGATGGGAAACGACAGAAAAGTGCTTATCAGTTGGCCAAATCCGAAACGCCAGATCACACCAGGATAGGCCAGGAAACTGATGCTGGACAGGAGCGAGGCGATGATGCTGACCCCCACCGCAAACCAGGGAAGGCGACGACCTCCAAGAAAGTACTCTTCGTCAGTGGTCTGTCCCTTGGACAAGCGCCATCCCAGGAACATCATGGCTCCCAGGTACAGGATCAAGACGACATGATCAGCAGGATGAAGCTCCATAGAGAATCCCTTCTTCAGATCTCAAACTGAGATCTGATCGCCAAAGCTGTGCCCTATTGCTCTCTGTCCGCCCAGGTTCCGCTTTGATAAGGTCAAAAAGCGTCCGAATCGGCACGCCGGCCGGCCGCTGACCAAAACCCACACTAGATGGTATCCTTTCCGGCCGGGGCCGGCAAGCCTACCGATTCGTATCTGGGTTGATTCGGCGACGCCAACGTTCCCGGATGATTCGGGCGGATGGGAATCGCCGGAATACTGCTGAGGATGAGGCCGTCGTCGGTGAGAAAAAGATTGTCTTGGGAAACATCTCGGCTGTATGCTCATCCGCTGGAACCCGTTGGCTGGTTTTCAGCGACACCTGAAGAAGGAGAAGTTCATGCCACTTTTCAAAGCAATCCGCG
>CAUZIZ010000035.1:0-39761 GCA_963579905.1 Acidobacteria bacterium UBA6911
CGACCAACGCAGAGATCGTCCGCAACCCCCATCTGCCCTCCGGGTGGCGACGGGACGCGCCGATTTCTTTGTCGCTCCTCCTCCACTATGGCAAGGCATGGCGTTCGTCGTTGCTTCGCGAACTCACCCCGTCGCGCTCGCCACAAACGTTACCGTATTTATGAAACGGTGTACTAAGGGTCTGCGCAAGAATAACTTGGTAGAATTGGCGCTCAGATTTGCACCAGATTTGGCTGCGAACGATTGCGCGAAACCGCAGGCGCAGCCGGGTCTACGTTGAGGATTTTGCGATTGAGGAGCGGCCGAAGATGGTGTGAAGATGAGATGCCAAAATGCCAAGTTATTTTTGCGCAGACCCTAAGCTGAAACTTCATTTGGTTCCAGGTTCAGGATTCCCAACCGTGGCACGGCCTTCCAGGCCATGATTGTCGAGCCTTTGGCTCGACGGGTCGGTCATCACGGGCAGGGATGCCCGTGCCACTACGGGATGTTGACATTTCTTCCTGAATGATCCAGCGCGGCTGGGGGCTGCACTCAGCTGAAACTTCAATCGTTCGTCGCGAATCGGAACGTCGGAACGTCTCACGTCTCTACCCTCCAAACAGCGTGGTGAACGGGAGCTCTCCTACGCCGAAGTTTATTGCGTGTTAGCCCAGGGTTGCAATGCGAAGCGAGCTACCCTGGGTCTAGACCGCACATCCGCTATACCCAAACGGGGTTATTGCCTCCGGGTGCAAGTTTCTTCGACCCCATAGAATATATTTGGATCTTTGGATGCTTCCTTCACCCTTTCTTCACTCCTTGTCTTGACAATACACCTTTTCTTCACCATAATCGCTTTCATACTGATGACGAAGCGGCAAAAGGAGATCTTGACCTTTCTCCAAGAGTATCTCGACGAAAATGGCTACGGACCGACACTAGAGGAGATTGCCAGGCATTTTGGATTGGCCTCGCTCAACGGAGTGCATAAGCACCTGCGAGCTCTACAGGAACGTGGTTTCATTCGGAGGCTTTCCAGGCAAGCCCGCTCGATTCAGTTGTTGGGGAGCGGCTCTTCTGGGGGATGTATGCTGCCCCTGCTCGGCTACGTCGCAGCCGGTCAGCCCATCGAGGCAGTGGAGGGTGCAGAGGAGTTGTCGGTCCCCGAGAGTTTCCTCACGAGAAACCGAAATTACGTTCTTCGAGTCCAGGGTAGTTCGATGATTGAGGAACATATCCAGGACGGGGACTACGTTATCGTTGAGGAGAGGAAGCAGGCTTTCAATGGCGAGGTTGTCGTGGCCTTGATCGACGGCGAGAATGTGACTTTGAAGAAGTTCTTCCGAGAAGGAGAGCAGGTGAGGCTTCAGCCGGCCAACGCCAACCTGGAGCCGATCTTTGTTAGCGAGAGCCGACTGAAAATTCAGGGTGTGGTTGTAGGTATCATGCGGAAGTATTAATTGGAGGAAAACATGCCCTACCGGATTACAGTAGCGGGAACAATTCTAGAAGGTAAAGATGTCAAGACCTTGCTGCGGCGAGCGATTGAAGCGCGAGCGGGAAAACGGAATCGACCTCCATTGCGATCCAGTCCCAGCCGCTGGTCGGCGGCTGCTTCGCCATCAACGAGCATAGTACCTTGCCAACCTAGGAATTGTAGGTTCTAAACGGCCCTGGCGACCGATCTCTGCGTTGCGCGTCGTCGACGTAGCCCAGCTATTCCTGTGGCCGCGCGGCTTGACCTCGACCACCATGCCTCGTCCATCACCACAATCTCTAAGTTCACAGGGCACTAGATGATCGATTTTGAAATAGCATGCCAATTGCAGATCGGGCTTGTGCGGCGAGGTCAAGGCGAGAGAAGGAAGTCGATGTTCTGTTGTCTTCGACGACGACCAACGAAGAGATCAACCGCAACCTCCGTCTTCCCAACGGGTTGTTCGCTCGAGTGCGAAGCCAGACTCTCGCTTGAGCGGACAAGTTCCCTACAAACATTCAGTTCAAATTATGGGAGCAATAATTGTCATGTTATTTTGGAATCGGTCATCTAGCTAGAGAGGCGCGGTTTGGGAACGCCGGCAGAAGCAGCCTCTTGATGTAACTGGCGTGGCCGTTCCGGACAAGAGAGCCAACCTGCATCTACATACGCAGTGAGCGTTTGCGATCGCCGGATACTGAGTCGAATTCCACTTTCACCTGCTGGACCTGCTTTTCGCGCACAATCTCCAGCTCGTGGGTGCTGTTTGTCAATCGTTGACTCAGGTCGTGCAAGTCAACAACGGCTCGGCCGTCGACGGATTTGATCACGTCGCCTGGCTTCAGGCCAGAGCGCTCGGCGGCACTGTTGGGCCTGACTTCCATGATCAGAATGCCTCGCTTGCCGGGCACGCCGAGGCCCCCCCATCTGTTCGGTCAAGTTGCCGCCCACGATGCCAAGCCGCATCCACCCCGAAAAGAAGTGAGACAGGCGCTCGGGCTCCATTAGAAGTTCCAAGGACTCCATTGTGTTCCGCCAGGAATCGTCAGGGAGACGAGCCGGGATGTGGGATGCTCGTCGCTTTCCCACTTGAATCGCTTTTCGAATTCGCTGGCCATCCCGAATGAGCGCCAGGGGCACCTCCCTCCCCGGGAATGTTTCTGAGACCAGCCGCTGGAACTGGCGGACGCTTAAAATCGGAACGCCAGAGTATCCCACGGGAACGTCCTGTTCCCTTAGCTGCGCCCGTGACGCCGGGGTCTGTGGCTTCACCGATTCGAGATAGACTCCTGTTTCCAGGGGCAGCCGAGTTTACTGACGTCTTCTTGGCTAACGTCGCGGATCTCGCGGCCGACGTATCCCTCTTCAGGAAGAAAGATCCGGATGTCGCCGCTCATCCTTTCTGCCCATGACTGGGTGACGATCGGGACAAACGAGAGGAACAGGGTCAGCAAGCAAATAGCGCGTTTCTTCCTCATTGTTCTGTATGCTCCTTTCTAGAGAGTTTCCACGCTAGGCCGGATGGCCTGTTCCCTATTCGGGTGCTAGAATCTACGATCGCACTCGACGGAAATCGATCGCGGACGGACCGCGCGATAGTTCCATCGCACGTTTCCTATTCAGGCGACCATTTTTGGAATGCGAAGTTTGCAACTTCTTTGCGAGCTTCCAATCACCCTTAGTGAACAAGTACAAGGGCCCGAGCATCACTGGGAGGCGGGACTCTGGCGAATCTAGCCCAGCTGTCGACCGCTTAGATCAACTGGTCCGTCAGGCCAAGGAGGGGAATGCCGAGGCATTTCAGGAGCTCTATCGGTCCTACGGGAAAAAGATTCTGAACTATGTGTACCGCATGACCGGGTCGCGGGATGAGGCGGAGGATCTGACGCAAGACACCTTCGTTCTTGCCTATCGCAATCTCAAGTTTCTCAAGGAAAACGCCAGATTCCAGAGTTGGTTGTTTCGTATTGCCCAGAACAACATCTATCAGAGGTATCGAAATCGGCCGCCTGAGACCGAGTCGGTCGAAAGCGAGGAGATTCGGGAGTTCGCGGATCAGGAGGGTACCACCGAACCTTTCAGGCCCCCTGAGCAAGCCTTCCTCTCCCAGGAGCTGGAACAGATCGTCTAGACTGCCATAGATTACCTTCCGGACAAGTACCGACAAGTATTTGTGCTTTCGGCCATTCACAAGTTAAGCTATCGAGAGCTCAGTGAGGTGATGTCTCGCTCCCTTGCGTCGGTCAAGTCCGACATCCACCGTGCTCGAGTAGAAGTCAGGGAAAAGATCAAGGGCTACTTAGCCGAAAACTATGGATTGTCCAAGCTGTTCTGAAGGACTGACGGCTTATCTCGACGGAGAGCTCGAGCCCGGCGACCGAGAGCTGATCCAACAGCACCTCGACGCTTGCCCTCAGTACCATGAAGAGTATATATCCTCCCTACATGCTTCCCGTTTGGTTGATGGACTCCCGCAGATCGATCCTGACCCTGATCTCTGGCAGGGTATCAGCAGCGCAATTGAACGCAGCGACTGGTCCCTGCAGCACCTCCATTCACTTCTCTTTGGCCGCGGGAGTCCTGGCATGGCGGCGGCCGGTCTGGGAGCACTTCTTCTGGGTCTTTCCTTCTTCCTTCATGCCGATGAGCGGCCCAATGTCGAGGCCGAACAACTCCTGAATTCCTTTCTTCAAGAGAGGCACCGTCTGGATCGCGGTCGCACAGTCTCATTTAGAGAGGGGCCAGAAGGCTTGATCGACCCTCCTCTCTATCCAAATCCCTTTGCCGAGGCGGAGGGCGATCGAAAGAGGAACCCATTTACGTCGGAGTAGTTCTGCATGGTTCGCATTCTAGCGGCGTTGCTCTTGGGCGGTAACCTGCTCCTTGCCGAAGAGGCCGAATGGGATCAGACCCGTCGGATTGCCGAAGCCCAGCATGAGGTCATTTTGTTGCTGATTCAGGATAAGGCGTTCGATAAGGTGCTCGCTGGCTGCAAGAAGATTCTCTCCCTCAGCTTTCCCCGGGACCGAGAGCATCTATTGGTAAAGTCCGTCACCGTTTTTGCCGACTCGCTCGTTCGTCAAGAACAGCTTGGGCTTGCCCGAAAGGTGATCGGCGCTGCCCTGAGAGCAGTTCGATTCAAACCCTCCAAGACCACTCTCTACAAGGAGAAGGCCTACATTTCGAAGGTCGAGGAAAAAGACCAGGAGGCTCTCGGTTTTTTCGAGGAGGCGGTTAAGTTGGACCAGTCTCCTTCGTCCCCAGATGAGGATCCGGGAGCTGCTGGGGAGAAATGAATCCCTCGAAACCAGCCAAGCTCCCCTCTCACCAAGCCTATCTTCCTGAAGACATCGCCCTAGACTACCAGAGTGATCTGGGCGAGCCAGGAGAATTCCCCTATACGCGAGGAGTCTATCCCACCATGTACCGAGGGCGCCCGTGGACAATGAGGCAGTTCGCGGGCCACGGCACTGCGGAAGAAACCAACCGCCGTTTTCGCTTCCTCCTGGACCAGGGACAGACAGGGCTCTCGGTCGCGTTCGATCTACCTACTCTGATGGGACTGGACTCTGACAATCCCCTTTCCGTCGGTGAGGTCGGCAAGTGCGGAGTTGCTATCGACTCGCTGCATGACATGGAAGCTCTCTTCCAGGGGATCGACCTGGCTCGGGTCAGTACCTCGATGACAATCAACGCACCGGCTGCCGTGCTTCTTGCCATGTATGTTGTCGTGGCCGAAAAGCAGGGTCTAGCGCTCGACCGCATTCGAGGAACCCTCCAGAACGATATTCTCAAGGAGTACATCGCACAGAAAGAGTGGATCTATCCTCCGGAACCCTCGATGCGACTGATTGTCGATACCATAGAGTTCTGCAGTCGCCACCTTCCCCAGTACAACAGCATTTCGATAAGTGGGTATCACATCCGGGAGGCGGGATCGACTGCGGTACAGGAACTTGCGTTCACCCTCCGAGATGGGATCGAGTATGTGGAGGCGTGTCTGCTTCGAGGGATGTCGGTCGACGACTTCGCTCCTCGTCTTTCCTTTTTCTTCAACTCGCACAATAATTTCTTTGAAGAGATCGCCAAATTTCGCAGTGCGCGAAGGCTCTGGGCTCGCGTCATGAAGGACCGTTTCTGCGCTAAAGACGAACGCTCCTGGATGTGTCGGTTCCACACCCAGACAGCCGGCTGCAGCCTCACCATGCAGCAGCCAGAAAACAATATTGTTCGCACAGCTCTTCAGGCCCTTGCCGCCGTCATCGGTGGGACCAACTCTCTCCATACCAACGCTCTCGACGAGGCCTGGGCCCTGCCCACGGAGAGCTCGGCCGCCCTCGCTCTTCGAACCCAGCAGATACTGGCTCATGAAAGTGGTATCACCGAGACCGTGGATCCCATCGGTGGCTCCTACTACGTCGAGGCCCTAACGAACCGAGTTGAGGTCGCCTCCTGTGACTACATTGATCGGATTGATGCGATGGGTGGAATGGTCGCCGCCATCGAGCGGGGCTATCCTCAAAGGGAAGTACAGGAGGCTTCCTTTCAGCAGCAAAGGCAGGTCGAGAAGCAGGAGAGCATCATCGTTGGCGTCAACCAGTTCACCGAAGAATCGGACGTCCCCATGGAAACGCTGCAGATCGGACGGGAGGTGGAAGAGGGACAAATTAAGGCCTTGGCACGCTTGAAAAGCAAGCGAAGCACCTCCCACGTGCGAAGTGTGCTTTCGAATCTGAAGCGTGACGCCTCCTCGAACCAGAACCTGATGCCCCCGCTGATCGAGGCGGTACGGTCCGAAGCAACGGTTGGAGAGATATCCGAGGCTCTGAAGGATGTGTTTGGAATCTATCAGGAGCCACTCTCTTGACAATGAAAGGACGACGGATTCGGGTGTTAATAGCCAAGCCGGGTCTGGACGGTCACGATCGTGGGGCCAAGATTGTTGCCCGCTCGCTTCGTGACGCGGGCATGGAAGTCATCTATTCCGGTTTACGACAGACTCCGGAGCAGATCGTCAAGGCTTCGATCCAAGAGGACGTCGATGCGATCGGAATCTCGCTCCTCTCAGGCGCACATATGCATCTCTTCTCGCGAATCCTGGAACTACTGGCCGATGAGGGAGCGGAGGACATCTTGATCTTTGGAGGGGGGATCATTCCCGATCAGGACATTCCGCAGCTCAAAGCTGCCGGCGTCAAAGAGATTTTCCAGCCGGGAACCCACACTGACGACATCGTCCAGTTCCTTCGAAATCACGTCACCCCTATCGACTCAGAGAAGGGTGAGCACAGCCTCTAGCACCGTCGATACCTCAATCGATCGGATGCAGCGCGGCTCATCGTAATGAAGACAGTAGTATCCGGGACACGGAATGCAGGGAAGATCAGATCGGAGCATCCGATATGGAACTCCCCAGGGATGCCAGACACTGGAATCAGAAGATCCGAAGATTACCACAATCTTCTTGCCCAGAGCGGCGGCGATGTGAGTAGTACCGGTATCGTTTCCAATATAGAGTCGGCATAGAGAAGCTACGGCAGAGAACTTTCGGATGGACTGGGGATCCACAAATCGGACTGCCGATACGCAACCCTTGTGGACGGCCTCCAGGACGGAAGTCTCGCCCGGACCTATGGTGAAGACAACCGGATACCCCTGTTCGGCTAGTTGGTTTGCCAGCTCTGCAAATCTCTGGGCCTCCCACTGCTTGGTGGCGAACGCCGCTCCCGGATGGATCAGGATAAACTCGCCTGTCACCCCCAGCTTCCCCAACATTCCCCTGACCTCGACGACGTCATCGGAACTCAAAGGTGCGTGAAGGGGTGGAACTGGATCCACTGGGAAACCAAGGTGCTTAAGGGGCGATAGTTGGTGTTCTACCGTGTGGACCCTTTCCTTGCCCCAGATTCGCGACGAATGAGGGACCTCCTCGGTGTAAAATCTGGTGTGACGATTCTGCGCGTACCCAATTCGCATCGCGGCGCGGGAAAGCCTTGAGAGGAGTGCGCTGGTGCTTCCGCCGTGAAGGTCGATGACACCATCTGGTCTGAAAGAGCGAATCGCTCTCAGAGCCTGCAGCCGGGCAAACAGCTTGTTCCGGCTCTGGCGAATGACGAAAAGCTGGTCGATGTGTGGATTATCGACGAGAACCTCATGGAAGGGTTCCTCGATGACGACGCCTACCTGCAGCCCAGGACATCGTTTCGCCACGGCCAGGGCTGGGGTCATCAGCACGGTGTCGCCCAGCGAGCGCAGGCGCACGAACAACAATCGGGACATCCCTACTGTGACCGACATGGGATGGAGCCCCTGATCCGAAGACGTGGACATGCTCTTCGTTGACCCCAAAACCAGACTCCTAGACCGGATCTCTCATCGCTTATCGTAGCGAGGCGCCGCGCAAGGGCCCTCCTGGCAAGGCTTGCGCCCGAGACCACTCGTGGCGAGCCCCCGCAGTCGTACTCGTGCAGTACGTCGAGGAGGCCGACAGAGCGTAACACAGCCCGGGCGGATGATTGCGGCGACGCAGTAGACCAGCGGTGAGAAATGCGGGCTAGGTCGGGCTAGGTCGCTTCGCCCGGGCTCTCCTCAGCCGGCGCACCTTCTGCCGATGTCTGGATGGTTGCCTGGTCGACCAGCATCACCGGAATATCATCCCGAATCGGATATAACCGATGACAAGAGACGCATTTGAGTCCCTTCTCGTCCGTCGTCAGCTCTACTTTTGATCTGCACGCTGGACAGACCAGAATCTCCAACAGTTCTTGATTGATGGCCATGACGTTCCTCTATCCTTCCGAAACTGCTTCGCGCTTGCGGCGCCTCACTACGACAAGCGATGAGAAATCCGGTCTAGGAGTCTGCGGTCTCCCAGGATTTTCCCTTCGCCCTTTGAATCTTACAAAACGCCGAATGCACCCATCTCCAATCCAATCTACAAGCTTCCCACCTGGTGGGTCAATCAACCTGGCGGGACGGTCGGGCTAGCTTGACCGTGACCAGCTTGTGGTACTCGGCTCCCTGCGGCTTGAGAACGCTCTGGTAAAGCTGGACCTCCGTAACGCCCAGCACGCCCAATCTTCCGTTCTGAGCCTCGGAACGGAGAAATCCAGCCAGCAGCTCCGGGGTTGGTGCGGACTTCAATCTCATGAGCGTTAGGTGGGGTCGAAAGCTCCTGTTGTCCCTAGGAAATCCCAGCGCCTCAAGTTTGGTCTCCAGCGCCTGCTTGAACTTCCAGAGGCACTGGCATTCCTCTACTCCAATCCAAAGAACGCGGGGTCTTCGGAGATCAGGAAAGGTGCCCAAGCCTCCGACCTGTAGCTCGAAGGGTTCAAACTGTCGCACACTCTCTCGTAGCGCCTCTTGAATCGAAGTGATCTGGTCCCGGTCAACCTCACCCAAAAACTTGAGCGTCAGATGTATGAATTCAGGCCTCGGTATCCTGCCGTCAAGGTGCAGCGATCTGACCCGGGCGGCCAACCCCTTCAATTGCTCCTTCAGATCCTGTGAAAGCTCGATGGCGACGAACGCGCGGATCACTGCAAATACCTGCGAAGCCAATCCAGAGCGAGTCTTGCCGCCTCCAACTGGATCGTTTTTCGATCGCCGCTCAGGTCGAGTCTCTCAACCCGTGTCTCCGAGGCAGAAGAAAGTCCAAGAAAGACAAGGCCGACCGGCTTTCCCGCCACTGCTCCACCCGGACCGGCGATTCCAGTTGTCGCAAGCCCCAGGTCTGACGCAGTTGCTTTCCTCACGCCCGCCGCCATCTGATGGGCGACCGGCTCGCTCACCGCTCCGTGGCACAGCAGAGTTTCTTCTGCGACTCCGAGGAGACCCACCTTCAAGTCGTTGTGATAGCAGATGACACCACCTCGGTAGTAGTCGGAACTTCCGGGGGTACTGGTCAATAACGCACCAATTGAGCCACCGGTACACGATTCCGCTGTGGCCAAAGTCAATCCCCTGATTCTGAGCAAAGCTCCGACAACGCTCTGCACGCTTCCGTCCGGATTCCTGAGCATGATTGATTGGTTCGATCCGCCGTGTTCCTCGAAGAGCTTCACACTCCGAAGATGGCTGGCGCAACCAACAGAGGTACGACCAACTGCACCGGATCTTCAGAGGGAACTTTGGTCATTGACAGGGGAGACTCCCCCGGTTGTTAGCAGCCGATGAGGTATTGCGTGATCGCTAGGGTTACAAAACCGGCATAGACACCCGCTATCAGGTCGTCGCAGACGATCCCGAAGCCACCCGGCAACCCTTCACTCTGACGAATGGGGAAGGGTTTGACGATATCGAAGACGCGAAAAGCCACAAACCCAATCATCAACGACGTGAGTGAGATCGGCACCCAGAGCATAGTGAGAATCTGGCCTACGACCTCATCGATGACGATAGTCGAAGGGTCTTGGCTGCCCTCGCGTCGGGACACGTACCCGGAACTGAGAATGCTCAAGGGTACTAGCAAGCCAAGAACGCACGCCAACC
This sequence comes from Acidobacteria bacterium UBA6911, assembly GCA_963579905.1. Lineage (GTDB taxonomy): Bacteria > Acidobacteriota > UBA6911 > RPQK01 > JAJDTT01 > CAUZIZ01. The sequence continues at coordinate 9,950 of CAUZIZ010000035.1, forward strand.
CGATCCTCCCATAAGGGATGTACTGATGCCCCAGGCCTACGGCACAAACCGTGGCGAGCGATGCGACAGTTCCGGGAACGAACGGTGCGTTTCCCAAGCCGAGAACACCAGCCACCCAGTATGCCGGCCGGTTGGGCTCACTCGACTTTATCTTCTTCTCTCCGCGAGGTTTCTGTAGAGAACCGATACTCTCCCCCGAGCCATTGCCCCAGGTCTACCAATCTGCAGCGTTCACTGCACAACAGCGCCAAGGTTAGGTCAATCTTTTTTCCACAGATGAGGCGCCGGGGTAAAGGCCCCCTTTTGTGACTCATTTATCTCGGCTGCAACCTGATCCCTCCACTTCCTGAGAGCCGCTGGATGACACGAACACCGCCGCCGGCCGAGTCCGTTTGCTCGGCTGCCCATTATAGCAGCGAAGGCCCTCCTTGGCTCCTCTCGCATCCGAAAAGGGGCCCCGGAGCGAATGGCTTCCTACCCTGCTCGCGCTCGCAATCGTCGGAGTGAGGAGTAGATCCATGAAATCTCGCTGGATTCCAGTGGATGGTTGCCGAAACGGTTTCGGTAGTAGAGCTCTGTGAGACGATCGGGTATGGAGTTCCCAATCTCCTCGCGGATGCGTTCGGCGAACTCACCAGGTGTTTCGGAGGAACTCTTGGTAAAACCATGCTGGCCCAGAATCTTGAGCAGTTCCAGATAGTAGTGAGGTGCCAGTTCCCAGTCCTCATGGCGCAGAATGCGCTGCTTCCAGACCAACCCCAGGTAGCTGCGATAGCGGCGAGCTAGCCAAGTCGCCGCCAGCGCCGCTGCCAACGCTAGAAGAAGAAAGAGGAAACTGCCGAAGGAGAGTTGGCCCCACCAGTAACCTACGACTCGTCCAAGCTCCAATTTTCCCACCCAGTCTTTAGACCAGGCCTCGCGGAACTGCGCTCCGAGAGCCTGAAAGAAGCCGTACTGTTTGAGGTGATCGAAGGTGACTACATCAGCCCAGAAGACCTCAATCACATCCAGGACTTGACCGGCGGTCCAGCTGAGGAGATAGGGGTCGTTGCCCTCGGCCACCGGTGTGGAGTCGAAGTCCACCCATCCTGTCCCCGGGAAATAGCCCTCCACCCAACTATGAGCATCAGACTGCCGCACGATGAAATCCTCGCTCCATCGGTTGAAGTTTCCCCGCCGAAAGCCATTGATCACACGAGAGGGGATGCCGAGAGTCCGCATCATCACCGCCTGAGCTGTTGCGAAGTACTCACAGTGGCCTGCCCTGGTGACGAACAGGAAATCGTAAAGAGGATCTTTGGCCAGCGAGGATCGATTTTCCAGGGAATAGTCGAATCCTTCCCTCAAGAACCGCTCCAGGGTGAAGGCCCTGGCGATCGGATTTGTCTCTGCCTTTGTTATCTCGAACGCCAGTCGAGCAATCTCCGGATGGAGACCAGGAAGTTGAAGATAGTACTGTCTGACATCTTGCGGGTACTCACCCTGAAGGGGTCGAGCCAGGCGCTCCCTTCGCGTGATGAGATCCGAAAAGACAGTGTATTTGACCGGCTGAATGCGGCCCGTGCTAAAGGAATCATTGCCATCCTTCAAGACGAAGGATCGACCGATAGCTCCCGAGATCAAAATGATCTCAGGGACACCGAAAATCACGTCCGTAAACGGTTCCTGGTAGATGGTTTGCCGAACCAGGAACTCTTCCTGCCGACGGCTATCGTGAGCGACCAGAAAGCCATGATACTGGTCGTTGCGGCGAATTCGACGGACCGTCCTGGTTCGGGACCAGCCCTTTCCATCGTAGCGATCGAAGGCGATCCCCCGCCACTTGAGATCGAATGGCAGGTTGTCCGGCGCCGTATCGACCTTGATCCGCATGACCACGCTGGTGTTGATGAGAATCTCCCCCATATCTCCCAGGTTGACGCTTTTGGAGAATCCGCTGAGCTGGAGCGTGGTCTGATTGGGCGGCCGAAGGACTCCCAGAGTGCCCCGAGGTATCACCACGAAGATCGGAATCGAAACCAGAACAATCAGGATTGTGATGAGCGCCGCCGTACCTAGGTATCCACGAAACAGGAAGTCTACAGCACGGTTCTCGTCGAAGCCTCTCTTGCTCTCAAAGAGAGTCAGGGTGAGGATCGCAGAGAAAAGATAGGCCAGCGCACAGATCAGGAAAACCACGGAAATGGTGAAAGTGGAGGCAACGAGCACGTAGAGAAAAGAGATGAAATAGATCAATAGGTAGTCCCGATCGCGCTTCCGGGAGAAGAGTTTTACCAGGCTGATCAACATCAAAAGGTGGACTGTGGCCGAGACGAACCCAGAGTAGAACCAGATATCCAGGGCGAAAGTCGCCAACGAAAGAACAAACACGATGGTCTGGCGGGTGCCAGACAGGTTTCGCTCAGGCCAGTACCAGCTCCAGGCGATAGCGGCCAAATAGAGGACCGCAGAATGCGCACTGGAGCCCCCCCCGGCCAGAAGGGTCAGGAAGCCGGATAGGAGCAGGACGTAGCTTGCGAGCCTGAAGCTTTTCTCAAAGCTCATCCTGCCCCCGGACCCGGTGGGTAGCCGACCATGGGCCGCGGCGTCCGGCGCCGCCCTGGAAGGAGTATTAGCGGGTACCCGAGCGTCGATCCTGGAGAGTTCTCGCTGCCTCTTTTCATCACAATTGCAGGTAGTCGACAGTGGGAATCCCCGCGGGCACCGGAGCCTCCCCAGCAACAAAGAGGACACACGGGAGGGCCAACTGCAGCTCGGAAACCCTGTTCTTTTTCGAGGGCTGGACACACGCCAGATACTTCATCAGTTCCTGGAAATCACTCCTCCGCTCGCTTACGCCGATTTCGCAGCTCTCGGAAACGAATCGGAACGATTGCCCCTGTTTCCAATAGTAATCTCCAAGAGACGTTAGATAGGAAAGGGCCTTTTCGAACTGGGCCAAGGCGAGGACCGATTGGTTGGGCAGATAAGATGAGAAGAACAGATTCATCACACTCTGTTCTTCCCTGGCAAAGTCTTTGACCATAAGATGGTTCAACTTCGCCGTCGATTTCCAATCGACGTGACGAGCACTGTCCCCATCTTGATACTGACGAATGTTGTATAGGCTGCTGCCAAGGCCGCGCTGATTCAGTTCGTCCCCGCCCCGCAGATGAGGGTGGAAGAAGAACACGGATCTCAAATCGAAAAGAGCTGGATAAACCAGGATCCGGCCCTGAGCCTCCAGTTTTCTCCTACGGGAAAAGAATCCGAAAGGGAAGCTGGTGCTGATATCAAATCCCTCGACCGGATACTCACCCCTGCGACGAAAGCTGCAGCGCAGCTTCAAGGTCAGATTCTCTCCTGCCCGAATGTAGGGAAAGTTCTTTTCCTGAACGAAGAAATCACTCTGGTCGGAGTGCGTTCCAGGATGTCTTTTCCGGCTCTTCAGCTCCAGCGCAAAAGCCGGGAAATACCGTTTCATATTGTGTAGGGTCACCAAGCAGGTGACATCCTGCAAGGCGTGAATCCTTTCGGGAATGCCGAGCGAGATTGTGAGCTTCTGGAGGATCAGATCTGAAACCAATCCCGAGACCAGCAGCGCGGAAAAAAGGAAGGAGAGCACCAGGATCAAGAGATTGTTGCCGGTGTTCATAGTGGAGAAAACGAGGCCGATCACCAGAAAAAGAAAAAGCGCTCCTCGGCGGGTCAATGACAAGACGTGGATGCGATTGCGGAAGCCCAAGCTGAGTCGGGCCAGCAATTGGGGAATCAGGGTGAAACACAGGAGCGAGGCAAAGATCAGGGCGACAAGCCCGAGGAAGGCCGCGGCGTGGAACTCACCGTCCCGCCTCGCATAGGCGCTCATCACGGCCAGAACTAAAGCAAAAAACAAGAGGAGAAGCGACCCGAGAAACTCGTGAGCCCGGGAGGACCAGAGCGACCGCCCGATCATCAGAAGGGCACCAGGACCTGGCCCACCAGATCCTGGATGATGCCCTCGACCTCCTGGCTCTTTCCCAGGGGAGAAGAGTAATTGGAACTGACCAGGACCCGATGAGCGAAGATGGGAACGGCCAGACGCTTTACATCGTCCGGCGTCACGTACTCTCTTCCCCGCATGAAGGCAATGGCTTGACTGGCACGATAGAGAGCCATCGCGCCCCGGGTGCTGACTCCGAGGGCCAGGAACTCACTCTCTCGAGTAGCACGCACCAGGGCCATCAAGTACTTCAGGAGGACCTGTTGCACAGTTACCTGCTCGATTGCTCGCTGGCACTGGACTATTTCCTGCCCTGTCAGGACTGGCTCCAGGAGTTCCGCCGTGTGGTAGTTGATCTGGGAACGTAGAATCTCCTCCTCATAGGACTCCTTGGGATAACCCATCGGGATGCGCATCAGGAAGCGATCCAATTGCGATTCCGGCAGGGGATAGGTGCCGTGATACTCCGCCGGATTCTGGGTGGCGATCACCGTAAAGGGTTGGGGTAGAGGGTAGGTATGACCGTCGACGGTTATCCGGCCGTCGCTCATCGCTTCCAGGAGAGCACTCTGCGTCTTCGGGGTCGTCCGATTCACCTCATCGGCGAGAATCACATTGGCGAAGAGAGGCCCACTTCGGAACTCGAACTGTTGCTCGACCTGATTGAAGATCGAAACCCCGGTCAGATCCGAGGGAAGAAGATCACTGGTGAACTGGATACGCTGAAAGGAGCAGTCGAAAGAGCGTGCCAGGGCGTGGGCTAGAGTCGTCTTTCCGGTGCCCGGGACGTCCTCGATGAGTAGGTGTCCTCCGGCCAGCAAAGTGACCAGAGCGAGCTCTACTGCTTCAGATTTTCCCTTGATGACTCTCTCAACGGAGTCCTGAAGTGCCCCGATCTTGTACTCCAAGTCGGGCTCATGGGCACCGATTACCACGCTGGCTATGATACCCGCAGGGGAAACTCTAGATCAACGGGGATGCAGGCTGGCGCGTAATCCCGCCCGGATTTCTCATCGACCATCGTAGCGAAACACAGCCAGGGCGGACGATTGCGGCGCCGTAGTAGACTGGCGAGGAGAAATACGGGCCAGCGGGGCCATCAGCCGGAGCTAGATCACTTAGAGTAAAACTTCTCCATCGCGTAGATCCTGTCCAAACAGAATTCGTAGTTCCCTCCCAAGTTTTCCGAAGTGTCAGGTCAGTCCCACCCCCGCTACGCTGCCCCATTCGAGAAAGAAACTGTGGGTTGTCTCGAACCACGAACATCGATAGCACTCTGTCCGTTGTAGGATGGGCACTCCTGCCCGTCGATGAAAGTGACGGGCAAGAATGCCCATCCTACAAAGATCACCGCTCTGTCAGGTGGCGGCTCCTGAATTATCTTCTAGCCGATGAAGTTTCAGGTTAGCCCCGCCACCGGCTGCGCCGGATCGTACATGAAAGAAACTGGGGGGCCCAGCCGCGCTGGATCATTCAGGAAAAAACTTCAACATCCCGTAGTGGCACGGGCATCCCTGCCCGTGATGGCCGGCCCGGGGAGCTAGAGGCTCCACAATCACGGCCTGAAAGGCCGTGCCACGGTTTTCACAGACAAGGGACGTGCGACGTTCAGACATTCAGACGATTCTTTGAAGTTTCAGGTTAATTTTACCCCCGGAACTCCTGGCCCCATTCGAGAAAGAAACTTGGATTGCCTCTGCCATGATCATCGCTAGCAGCGCTTACAGAGCCATGACCGTGAGGGAGTGGGATCCTGTGCTTCAACGAAGCGCCTGGGAGTATGGTCCCTGTCGGGCTCCGCTCCCTGACAGTCACGGCTCTGTCATCTGGCGAAGGCTGCTTCGCTTCCTCGTGGTTGAAGTTTCAGCTTAGTCGGTGGGGTTTTCCGGGGAGGCGAAAAGACCTCTTTGAGCGGTCCTGGGCTCAATGCCCAGCTGAGAATACGCAAGTCGGGTGGCCACACGCCCACGGGGGGTTCGGCTCAGGAAACCGTTCTGGATCAGGTAAGGCTCGTAGATATCCTCGATGGCGTCCTTCTCCTCGCTGATTGCGGCGGAAAGCGTGCTGACGCCCACCGGGCCTCCATCGAATTTCTCGATGATGGTGAGCAGCAGCTTGCGATCGATTTCATCGAAGCCGAAGCGGTCTACGTTCATCAACTCAAGTCCCTGACAAGCGATTTCGTGATTGATCTTCCCATCGGCGCGCACCTGGGCATAGTCACGGACGCGCCTCAACAGGCGATTGGCGATTCTAGGTGTGCCTCGACTGCGGCGCGCGATTTCAAGCGCCGCTTCCGAATCGATCTCAATGGATAAGAGGGCGGCCGAACGCCGAGCGATCGAGGTTAAGCTGTGGCGATCGTAGAAATCGAGGCGTTGAATGATTCCGAAACGACCTCTCAAGGGAGAAGTCAACAGTCCGGTTCGGGTGGTTGCCCCTATCAGAGTGAACCTGGGGATATCGATCTTGATCGAGCGGGCACCCGGCCCCTCGCCGATTATAATGTCGATCTGGAAATCCTCCATTGCGGGGTAGAGGATCTCTTCAATGGCTGGATGCAGGCGGTGAATCTCGTCTATGAAGAGAACATCGCTCTCTTCGAGGTTGGTGAGTATGGCAGCAAGGTCTCCGCGCTTCTCGATTGCGGGGCCTGAAGTGGAGCGCAAATTGACATTCAGCTCATTGGCGATGATCTGCGCAAGCGTGGTCTTTCCCAGGCCAGGAGGGCCGAAAAGCAGGACGTGATCGAGGGCCTCGCGTCGGTGCCGAGCCGCCTCGATTCCGATCGCCATCGATTCCTTGATGTTGTCCTGGCCGACAAAATCCTTCAAGAGCCGTGGACGCAGGTCGTTTTCGTAGTTGCCCTCGTCCTCGCGATGGGACGGATCCAGGATGCGTTCCTCTTCCATTCTGCATCGGACTCCCGGACACGTGCTGCAACAGGTATCAGGTAGAGGTCTTCCTCAGGGTCCTGCGCAGCAGGGTCTCGAATCGATCTGTTGGATCTTCGTTGAGCACTTGACTAACCGCCTTCTCCGCTACCGGTTTGGAGTAGCCCAGATTGACCAAGGCTGAGACGACGTCTCGCTGCAATGACCCCGAAGCCCCACCCGCCACGGCTTCTTCCTCAGCGGACGCGAGCCCCGCAACCTTGTCGCGCATCTCCAGGATGATTCGCTCGGCAGTCTTCTTCCCCACTCCCGGAATTCCGTTGAGTCGTACCACATCGGCGCCCAAGACTGCCTGGATCAGCTCCTCGGCAGGCAGACCCGAAAGGATCGTGATCCCCAGCTTTGGACCGATTCCGGAGACTTGGATGAGGCGTGTGAAGAGTTGCTTCTCCTTGACCGCCGAGAATCCATAGAGGCTAAGCGCATCCTCCTTTACATGAGTATGGATTCGGAGTGTGACAGCATCGCCCAACTCCCCCAACTCGTAGTAGGTCGAAAAAGGAATCGACACCTCGTAGCCGACGCCGTGGATGTCCACCACGACGCGGTCCGCGTCCTTCTCTACGAGGGTCCCGGTCAGTTGAGCAATCATCCCAACTCGACATTATACGAGAAGCCGTGCTCCCCCGCGTATTTGAATTGTGCCGCCGGGAACCGCTCGGTCGTGTTCCCGGGCCATTCCCAGAGCTCGCAGCTCTGGAATGCAGGACAAGATGTGACGAACAGCGGGAACACAGAGGCTGTTGCCTACCAGTGGCCAAGCCTGACGCAACGAGAGGCTGGTCGGAAGCGAGTATGCGGCAGGAAATCCCAAGATCTTAAATATCTCTGTCGGCGAAAAGCGGCGGATTAGGCCGTTCTGGGAAAGGTAGGATCCGCTTCGAACGTAAGAACGGCCGTAGGCGGACGTAAAGCAGTTGGTGATCTGGTCCTCGTCCCAGGGAACAACGTGAATGGCCTTCCTATACTTCTGGAGAACAATCGCAGGTGCCTCCAGATAGGGATCCACTTGCTTCTGCAGGATGCTGCGGATCGAAAAACGATCGATCGGAGGACTGCTCCAGGGACGTAGTCCCTTGCGAGGTGCCACCAGATAAAACCGTCGTCGTCGATTGGGCAATCCGAGCTCGGTAGCACAGAGAAACTGTTCCCGAACGGTGTAGCCGGTAAGCTGAAGCTGCGTCATCAACCTTTCGTACACCCTCGAATGGAAAAATCCGGGGACGTTTTCCAGAGCCAGATAGGCCGGGCGGACTTCCCCGATCTTAGGGATCAGAGCCAGCAGAGATGCGGCTCGGGGATCCTCTTCGTCCCGTTTGCGACCTCGCCTTGTATAAGGCTGGCAGGGCGGGGAAAGCCACCATAGGTCAGCCTTCCAGTCTTGAAGAGTTTGAGGCGAAATAGACTCCACGGAGCAGGTCACCGTCGCGTGAGGGAAGTTATGATCGTATGCCTTTAGAGCGTTGCAGTTGACGTCCACGGCAGCCGCTACGGAAGCTGCGTCACCCAGCGCCGCTGCGCATCCACCAATGCCGCAGAACAACTCGAGGACACGAAAAGTCCCGCTCATAGATCACAGAATATTCGAAGTCTAGCGTCCACGCCAGGACACCGATCCCATTGTATCTTGAGACGATCAGTGGATCGTGGACGAGGGCTCTTGTATAGTTTGGCGGGTCGGGGCGAACTCGCCGCTGAGGCGTCAACAAGTGTGCTTTAGTCCCTCCGAGAAAGGTAGGAGCGAATGTTCAAGAGAATCCTTGCCCTGGTTGGTTTGAGTTTGAGTCTCGGTCAAACAATTGTTGTAGCAGAACACCACGAAGAGACGATCGACATAGGGTCGAGGCTGGAGCTATTCGTGGATGACTTTCTCGTCGAGGAGATGTTGGGTTTGGAGTTGATGCTTCATTCGCCCCAGTCGGCAGGAAAGGTCCTGAATTTCGACAAACCCTGGGAAGGAAACACCAGCTTCTACGTCAACATCCTCAAGGACGACGATCGATACCGCATGTACTATCGGGGAAGCAATTCTCCTGACTATGTCCAGACGTCCCTGTTGGAGCCGGGAGAGAAGGTGGGAGTCCATCATCCCTTCACCATCTCCTACGCCGAAAGCAAGGATGGAATCCACTGGGAGCGGCCCGATCTTGGAATCTACGAATTCGAGGGATCCAAGGCCAACAGCATCGTTTGGATCGACAAGCCGGGCGACCAGGAGATCACGGCCGGCATGTACGTTTTCAAGGATGGCAACCCACAGGCTCCGGCCTCGCAGCGCTACAAGGCTGTAGGCGGAACCAGTTATCCCCTGGTCCCTCTTGTTTCTCCCGATGGACTTCACTGGACCGAACTACAAGGACAGAAATCCCTGATTGAAGAAGGACTTCACGGAAACGCTTTCGACGCCCTCAACGTCGTCTTCTGGGATTCTTTCCGGGAGCGATACACCATCGTCTTTCGTGACTCTGATAGAGGCCCTCATCCCAAGGCCAAGGGCCCGGCCTATCGCCCGCAGGAGAGCCGTGCACAGAACTACGGGAACCGGAGCTTCAAGTTCGCCAGCTCCGATGACTTCGTCAACTGGAGCAGCCCCCAGTGGGTCGATTTCGGCGATGCGCCCACCGAGCATCTCTACACCAACGGGACCACCCCCTATTTTCGAGCTCCTCACATCTACATGGCCTTTCCCAAGCGCTTTCAGCCCTGGCGACAGCGCTGGAAGGACACCCCTTTCCCGGGTGCCTCCGAGGCCGTGTTCCTGACCAGCCGAGACGGGCTCCATTGGGACCGTCGATTCATGGAAGGATTCGTGCGTCCCGGACGAGACAAGAAGAACTGGACTCATCGAAACAACCTGGTGGCTGTGGGCGTTCATCCGACGGCATCGGATGAAATCTCGCTCTACGTGGTTCGGAATTACAATTTCCCCAGCATCCACCTGGAGCGGATGGTCTTACGCACAGACGGATTCGTTTCCGTTCATGCTGACTACGAGGGCGGCGAGCTCGTGACCAGGCCGCTCCTCTTCGAAGGGACGAACCTGGTCCTGAACTATTCAACCTCTGCGGCAGGAAGCATTCGGGTGGAAGTTCAGGATTCGGAAGGAAACCCCATGCCCGGGTTTGGGTTGGACGAATCGCCTCTAATCTGGGGAGACCAGATCGATTCAGTGGTGAGGTGGGAACGGGCCCATTCTGCAGCGACCTCGAAGGAGCCGTTGAAGAGGTTGGCTGGCCGGGCGATCCGCTTGCGCTTCGTCATGAAAGATGCCGACCTTTACTCGCTCCGCTTTCAGTAGTTTTCAGTATCTTCGCCTGCACAGCACCGACGGGTTTCAGCGATTGCGGCTCAAGCTCTCCAGTACCTCCTGAGGTGGCGTCCAACCGTACTCGCGTTTCTCATTCGGGACGCACCCTATGGTCACGATAAACAGACCTGTTTCCCGGGCCCTATCCGGCGGAACCTGGACCTGGACCTGGGTGAACCCGTTGGCATACCAGCTCTGGTAGCCATCGCGCGCGCGTTTCTCCAGAAGGTGACCGCTGAGACGGACGTCCAGTAGCTCGGGATTTCGGTAGGGCAGACGCAAGCGAAATCCCAGACCGTTCTGGACTCGACCCCCAGAGCCCCCACGTCCCCGGCCTTTGGAGATGCTCCTCAGGATCTCTGGTCCCATATTGGTGAAGCTTTCGACCGCCTTCTGATCGACATAAGAAAGACGGCCCAGGTTCGACAGGAAGAGCGTCGGTTCGGCATCGAGGATCGCTGCAGATTCCTCATCCACCGCAACGATGTAGGAGTCACGCCCGTCGGTCTGAGGATAGAGCACGGCCTGAGTGAAGCCGGCCTGCTTCTCCCACAGTTCGACGCGGCTCCGTCGCCGCTCCTTGGCCGTCCCTCCCCAGGACGTCACGAAGTGTCCAATGTAGCTTTTCACCCGATCCACCGGGTAGCCCGAGTAGGGCTCACCCTGCCAGGGACGGTTGCCCAGGCGAAGCAAGCCCTTGACCCGTTCCACTCCGCTTTGCTCCCAGCCGATCTCCAGAACCGTCAGCAGTGTGTGGTAGCGAATATAGGCGTATTGGGCCGTGTAGAAAAGGGCCCGGCCGGTCCAGAAACGGTCCGCCAACGAATCCAGCCCGGGAACCCAGAATCCCCGCTGGGCGTCAGCTTCGTAGCGGTCCGAGGGATAGCCCGCCTCGAGTCCCGCCTGGATCATGGCTTCGCTGATCCTCCAGTCCCAGGGGCGTAGGGCGAAGTTGGAGTAGGCCGAGCCCGTCACCTCGAACATCGTCTGGCCCTGATACCGTTTTCCGTCCCCCATCTTTTCGGGGGGATAGGATTGCAGCCCTGTGCCATGGAGGTCCACGTAGGCGTCGGGCTGGTACCGGTCGACGACGCTCAGAAACGCCTTGATTTCGGGAGCCTGATCCAGTTTTCAATAGGTCAGGGTTTCCAAGTCCCAGTTCTCGGCTCCACCGCCCTGGTAGGAACGGATTCCGGCCGAGTTTTGGGAGCGATTCCCTACGAAGAAGGCGTAAGGATCGATGATGGGCATGATGAGAAGGACCTGGCGCCGGCGCATTTCGACCGCCTCCGGATCGTCGCTCAGCAGCCACTGGGCCAGATGCAAGGCCGTGGTGGAGCCCGACCGCTCCGCCCCACCGTGCATCGCCGTGGAGGCGGGTGCCGTAGCAGGCGAAGGTCAACACGTAGCCTCAGGGTAGGAGGAGGTACGACTGTTCATACCCCATATAACGGCCGAGCCGGCCGCTGAGCGAAGTCAGATGTGCTTGCGGGGAATTGGGAGGTTAGGGTTGCGGGGTGTTGCTGTGTTTTTTCTTTGCTGTTGTCCGGCTCTGTCGGTCCCGTATTCACGGTTCTGGACGCCCCGGCGAACGGGCGTTTCACGACGCCCACTTCTACTCTCCACAGATGAGCTGCGGACCCTGGTGACGAGGGTGTTCTTGTTCGTCGGCTAGGGTGTGGGAATCTCTGAGGCGTTCTTGAAGTGCGATTGTTCGGTTAGCGAGGAATAGAAGGCCATCCCCAACAGCTCGCCCTGCGGCTCGGTGTAGGAGCAGGCACTGAGATTGAGGTCCGTTCCTACGATCGTCTGTAGGTCGAAGAGCGTGTTCAGGGTGAGGCGCTTGACCTCGGACAGATCCTGGATCGGGGAAATCAAGACCACGTTCACCTTCAGCACGCCGTGGTTGTCCTCGACTCCCCAGACCTGGTAGTAATTACGCTCAAGATCGGCCAGCTTCTTCTCGAGCTTGGCAAAGCCCTCGATATTCTGCGCTCTGGCGGATGGATCCGGCTTCTCTTCGCGGCATCCCAAGGAGAGGGAAAACAGAAGCGTGATCAGTAGTCCGGTCATCACCCTGGCGGTTTTCATCGTCACACCTCGGCATGGTACCACGGCGTCGGAGGAGAGGAAAACGGCGCCGCCCAAAGGGACAATGCGCGGGAGCTGGGGCTGCCAACGGATGTGGTACACTCGAGGTCGGACCCACGTCAATTTTATTACCGAGTCCGAGTCTTGGTCGAAGTCAGCCCCACGATGACGGAGTCTTCCTTGCCTCGCAAACAGCTTGTTGGTTCCATCGGCGGGATCTTTCTGGGTCTGGTTTTTCTTGTTGCAGCCGTGGCCAAAGCCGTTGATCCGGGAAAACTGGTGCAGCAGATCGAATTGGAGGGACTGGACTTCCTGTTCGCTGCCACCACGGTGACCTTGATCGCCCTGGCGATCGAGACTGGCCTGGGCGTGGCTTTGCTGCTAGGTGTCAGGAATCTCTGGATTCTGATTCCAAGCTCCCTACTAGTCGTCTTTTTTCTAGGCTTGACCGGTCGAAACTATTGGATGGTATCCCAGGGCCTACGCGATCCGGTCGACTGTGGCTGTTTTGGGAGCCTTATCGAGCGAACTCCTGGGGAGGCTTCCTGGCAGGATCTGCTGCTGCTGTTGCCCGCTCTATTGCTGGCCTACTGGCACCGTCCTGGGATGGGGCGTCGCCTTCCGAGGGCGCGTCTAGGAGTCGCCGCCGCCCTTGCCCTGGGGACGGTCGTCTGGGTCGCGCGCCACCCCGATATGCCCTTTTTGGAGGCTGCCGGCGAGTTTCGATCGATCGGTGGAAAGGCCGATTTTGAGGTGAGCCCCAATTTCCGATTTACCTCCGGTGGCACGGAGATTCCCGGCAGCCGAGTCTACGAGTCAAACGATTCGGCAGTATTCCTCATCACCAGCCCAAATCTGGAGTCGCCCCTGATCCTGGATCCCACCAAACGCAGCATTGCTGAGCTGAGCCTCAACCGGCTCGTGTTACTGGATGAGGACAGGGCCCGTCTCCTGGACGGGGCCGACTCCTCGCCCGAGATCCCTTACGAAGTGGGACTAGAGGGGATTTCCTTCAGCCTGAAGCAAAAAGAGTTTCTCCTGGCCAGGATGTCCGCCAAGGAGGGCTGATCCACACTCATCCTGCGAGCACGGACTGGATCTTGGAAACCAGGAGATCGACCGCAACGCGGTTCTCGGCACCCTCGGGAAGAATAAAGTGAGCGTGGCGTTTACTCGGTTCGACAAACTTCCGATGCATGGGTTTGACGCTATCGAGATATTGGTGGATGACCGTATCCAGGGAACGCCCACGTTGGGCAATATCTCGCCGCAAGCGGCGAATCAAGCGAATATCTTCGTCGGCATCAACATAGGCCCGGATATCCAGTAGCTCCCTCAATTCCGGGTCGACCAGGATCAACACTCCCACCAGCACGATGACCTTCCGGGCAACGACTCGTCGAGTCGTGGGGAGACGGGTGTGGGTGGAGAAACTATAGGTGGGAACCTCGACCGGAGAGCCCTCGATGAGCTGCCGCAAATGGTCCTTCAGCAGCGAGGTCTCCAGCGCATCCGGATGATCGTAGTTGAGTTGGAGACGCTGTTCCTGCGAAAGCCGGCTCTGATCGCGGTAGTAGGAGTCATGCTCAATGACGGCGACTGCCTCGCTGCCTACCCCTCTAACGACCTCCCTGACGACGGCACTCTTCCCTGCAGCCGTGCCGCCCGCGACTCCGATTAAAATGGGTGCGCGACTCTGGGTTCGGCTCTTTTCCGGCGTCACAAACTATCAGTTGACTCTATCCTCAGGTCGCTGAGGGCTGGTCTTGACTCTGAGCCAGCGGATCCGATGAGGGTAGCGTTAAGAGGTTTCGGGCCTCTGCCAGCCTCAGAAACTGAAGTAGACGAATCACGGGCCAGGCCGGATCGATTTCACTGCGCCGCAGGCTCAACTTCGCCGAGGAAGGTGAATGATGATGGTTGTTGTGAAGTCCTTCCCCTGCAGTCAGTAACGCCACCCAGCGGATATTGGTAGCAGTGTTGTCGAAGTTGCGATAGCCAAGCACATGGCAGGCGCCATTGATCATCCCGTTCAGTATGAGGTAGAGGACGGCCTGAACCGCGAAGGCAAGCACACCCGCTAGCGGTCCCAATAAGAGTACCGCCAAGGCTATACCCAACACGATTCCAATATTGCCGTGCCTCGTGATATGTCTTTCGATCCAAGTCTCTTTAATGTCGCGGGTGTAGCGGGAGACCGTTTCCGCGTTGCCTGCTTCCTTTTGATAGAGGTAAGTGTTGGCGAGGAGGACCTTCCAGAGGCCCTCTAACCGTGGGCTGTGAGGATCTCCATGTTCGTCCGAGAACTGATGATGCTTTCGATGGACAGCGACCCACTGCCGTGGCTTGATCCCGGTGTGAAACCATATCCAGAACTGCATCGAAACGGAAACCACCGGTTTCAGTCTCAATCCACTATGGGTTAGAAATCGATGAAGGTAGATGGTAGTGCACAAGTTTGAAATCTGGACCACCACCGCAACGTAGATGGCCGCGAAAAGCAATGTCATTATCCGGTCCTTTCTTACCTAAAAGTGCCGCAAAGTGCCGCGTCAGGGCCTCAAGCGCGTGACCGCCTGCAACGACGCGATTCTGCCCGACGACTCACACTTGGATCTCAGTACCTCCGGGGATTTCCCAGGATCGGGCTCCAGCCAAAACGAACCTCGTGATTATACCACCTTGTAAGGTCTGCACAACAAGCGTTCCACCGACGAATTTCGGAGGTGAGGGGCCCTGGATGTCCGACCCGGACCCTCGGCGCATTAACGAACTGTTCTCCGGGAAAAGTGCGAGTCCCTTTCCAGTGGTGAGGAATCACCGCCTATGCTATTCTCCGGTCCGGAGGAGCCATGGCACGACCCGTCACTCTTTTTACTGGACAGTGGGCAGATCTCGACTTCAAGACGATGTGTGCCAAGGCTAGGGATTTCGGCTACGATGGGCTGGAGTTGGCGTGCTGGGGGGACCACTTCGACGTCACCAGGGCGCTGCAGGAAGAGAACTATTGTCAGGGGCGCTGGGATCTGCTCAATCAGCATGGTCTGAAGTGTTTTGCCTTAAGCAACCATCTGGTTGGACAAGCCACCTGTGACAACATAGATTCTCGGCACCAGGCCATCCTCCCAGAGCACGTTTGGGGAGACGGCGATCCCGAGGGCGTTCGTCAGCGTGCGGCCGCAGAGATGCAGAACACGGCTCGAGCCGCTGCGCGGCTGGGAGTGAAAGTGGTGAACGGCTTTACCGGCAGCAGCATCTGGCACTTACTCTACTCCTTTCCCCCCACCGACCCCAAGACGATCGACCAGGGTTATGAGGACTTTTCCCAGCGTTGGCTGCCCATCCTCGACACCTTTCAGAAAGCCGGTATCCGTTTCGGACTGGAAGTGCATCCCACCGAGATCGCCTTCGACATCTCGAGCAGCCAACGTGCGCTCGAAGCCTTGAACGCCCACCCTTCCTTTGGATTCAACTACGATCCAAGCCATCTGGGATATCAAGGTGTCGACTACGTGGGCTTCATTCGCCTTTTTCGTGACCGCATTTTTCACGTCCACATGAAGGATGTTTTCTGGTCTTCTGAGCCCTGTCGGGCCGGCGTTTTTGGAGGACACCTGCCCTTCGGGCATCCAGACCGCTACTGGGATTTTCGTTCCCTCGGCAGGGGTGGGGTCCGCTTCGAAGAGATAATCCGTGCTCTCAACGAGATTGGATACGAGGGCCCACTCTCGGTGGAATGGGAGGACGCGGGAATGGATCGCGAACACGGAGCAACGGAGTCGGCAGCCTACACCAAGCAGATCGACTTCAAGCGCTCCGAAGTCGCTTTCGATGCGGCCTTTAGTGAATAAATCTCAAGGTACGAGCCGGGAAGACAATACCTTCGAATTCACTTTCCAACACTAACTCTCGAACAACTCCTTCAACCGGGCAGCATGCCTGGGAATGGCGACCCTGGGATCCTCGGCAGCTTCGTACTCAAGTGCAACCCAACCTTTGTAGTTCGCTTTGATCAGAATGTCCCTGAGGCGTTTCAGGTCGGCGGGGATCTTTTCTTCCCCTTTATACATCTCTACCTTGACCTGGACATTGACGGCTTGGGTTGCGGCCAGAGCCAGTTCCTCGTAGGGGTTGGTTCGATAGTTTCCCGTGTCCAGATTGATGCCAAACCAGGGGTGTTCCCCCACGGCATCGCAAATGGCCAGGTGGTCAGCCGCGCGAGCGGTAATCCCACCGTGGTTTTCCAGGCCTAGCATCACGCCCCTTTGGGAGGCTTTCTCCAGTGCCTTCTTGATCGAGTCGGCTACCCATTGGATACCTGTCTTTTTTTCGACCCCCTCCGGGAGAGAGCCGGCAAAAATCCGAATGTGGGGAGCGAAGAGGTCGGCGGCATGGTCTATCCACTGCTCGACCTGCAACACTTCCTTGGCCCTCTCTTTCCCGGGAGGGAGGCAGAAGTTGTTTCCAACCGCGGTGCCGCTCACGGTGAGGCCCTGTCGGAAGGCGCGCTGTCGTAATTGTTGCAGATATTCTCGATCGAAGCCCTTCTTGAAATAGTAGGAGGTGAGCTCGATCCCAGAAAGATTCATCGAGCCGCACCAGTCGATCAAATCGAAGAGATCGATTTGACCTGAGTTCAGTGCGTCACGAACGGAATAAGCGGCCAGGGAGACTCGCATGTTTCGAGCCTGGAGTTTGGGAGCGACGCTGCTTTTTCCGGAGTCTTCGACTTGGCCGGCCAGAGCTGGCAGTGGCAAGGCCACGGCGCCCAGTCCGACCGCAGAGGCCAGGGCCCGGCGGCGGGTGATGGGATTGCGATCCTTCACTTCTCCTCCTCTCAGAACTACCTCCCAAGATCGGGTGAGTGTGCCACCATCATGATCTCTACCAGGGCCTCCGGAGCCATCAGCCGAGTCGCGACGGTGCTCCGGGCTGGTGGGGGAGCGGGTAGTAGCTCCCGGTACACTTCGTTCATGGCAGAGTAGTGACGAGCGTCGGCCAGATACACGTTGGCCTCTACCACGTGACGGAAATCCAGACCCTCCTGCACCAGTGTTGCTTTAAGATTCCCCAAGGTCTGACGGGTCTGCGACCGGATGTCTCCTTTCCAGCCTTCGGGTCCCCTACCTACCATGCCTGACAGATAGAGACGCTGGCCAGACTGAATGCCCGGCGAAAAAGGGCTCTTGGAACGCGGGGTCGCTGGAGCCACCACTCGCTTGGGTGTCCTCTCAGCGACACATTGGATCTCGATTTTCCAATCCACGTGCATGAGTCGAGCTTCCACTGTTGCCCGAGCGGGTGAATCCTTGGGAAAGAAGGGGCGGTAGGCTTCGTTCATGGCTGCAAAGTTACGCGAGTCGTTGAGGTAGACACGCGAAGAGACTACGTTGGAATAGTCCATGCCGGCCGCCTTCAGGATCTTTCCGATTCCCTCCAGGGTCGACCGGGTTTGGCCGGCCGTATCTCCCTCCAGCAGGCGGCCCGTAGCCGGATCGATGCTGATCATGCCCGAAACAAACAGAGTGTCACCCGCCAGGACCCCCCAGCTGAAGGGAAACCCAGGTTGCTTCCACCCTTTCGGTAGCACGATCTCCTTTTTTACGCCCTTCTGGGCAGCCACGAGGGCAATCTCGACCAGCGCCTGGGGAAAGACGATATCTCCTTCTACCGTGGCGCGTGCCGGAGGATCTTTGGGGAAATACTCGCGGAAGACACGATTCATTCCAGCAAAGTGGCGGGCGTCCGAAAGGTAGACATTGGCACTGACCACAGAAGAGAAGTCCAATCCTGCCGCCTTGAGCACACGACCTAGATTATCCAGGGTTTGTCGCGTCTGAGCTTCGATTCCGCCATCGATGTCGGTGGTACCCGGCACGTTACCCAGGGAACCGGATAGGAACAGAAAATCATCGGCGAGAATCCCCGGGCTAAAAGGCAAGCCGGCTAGACTCGAGTTGGGGGGAGCAACCACTTGGTGTTGAACCTTCTTTTGAGAAGTCCAACCGGGCAGTATCCCTAGAAGCGCTAAGCCTAGAAGGAGTTTCTTCATGACATGACCAAGATACAAGATACAAGCTACAAGGCACAAACAAATCCCAAGATACAGACAAGTTCCAAGGTACGAAACAGTTCCCAGAATCTCAACCTTCACCGGGGGTACTCGGTTGCCTGGTCCAGTCGGCTCTGGTTTGAGATTTGTTTGTCTTTTGTTTGTCTCTTGTCTGTATCTTGTATCTTGCGTCTTGTATCGTGGTGTTTTTCTTGACTTTCCAGAATGTTACGTTGGTACCTTCAGTTCGTTCCCTACCGGAGCCGTCCTGCCTTTCTCTATGAGAGCTTCTACAGCATCGGTCGAGGATGTTTCATCGCCCTTTGGCCCTTTAGCTGGGTTGTACTCAAGACTGAGTTGGGAGGCGAGCTGTGGCACCTGGCAGCGATCGGATCGCTCTGGGGACTGGCGGGTCTAGTGGCGCCGCTCTGGGCCCGATTGGGCCGGAGAATAGGACTTCGCCGCCTCGTTGTCTGGCCCAACGTAGGCGCCGGGTTGAGTCTGGTAGCGGTGGCGTTTGTTTCCGGGCCCACTTCATTCGTTCTTCTCATGGTAGCGGCGTTTCTCATAGGAGCTCCGACGCGATTGACCGAGATGGGTCTGTATCGTGTTCTCTATCCTGCCAGTCACCGATCGCTGGCCGTAGGTTTCATGAAAGGTGTTGGGGTTGTGTCGGGCAGCGCGGCGACCCTGGTGGGCACCTGGCTGATTGGGGCCTACGATTCCCGGCACGGGATCATCTATGCGCTGGTTGGGATCCTGATGATGGTCTCGGCCTGGTTCTACGGGAAGATCCCCATCCCCCGCTCGGCGCAAGTTCTGACTCGGAAGAGTGGCACCCCACGGGCCAGCTTTTCTCAGGTGCTGGCTGCTCTTTCTGCAAACCCACGCTTTCTCCGATACCAGCGGGCCTTTTTTGCGCCCGGATTCGGGAATTTCATGTCCATGGCCCTGGTGGCAGAGGTGATGCGGGAAAGAATCGACGCTCCGGTGTGGGCCCTGGGTGCCGTCGTCGCAATTTTCCCTTTCATCTTGCAGCCAATCTCGGCCCCTTTCTGGGGTCGCTACCTCGATCGAGTGAGCCCGATGAGAGCCCGCGCGCTCTTCAGCACTTTGATGGTTGCCACTTATTCGTTCTATTGCTATGGAGGGGTGACGCTGCAGCTGTGGCCTTTCTTGATCGGAAGCCTGCTGCAGGGAATCACGACCAGTGGTAATCACATCAATTGGACCACCGGAAATCTATACTTCGCCCGTTCCGAACACGTCTCCCTCTATAACAGCTTTCACATGGCCTCGACCGGAGTTCGAGCCTTGATCGCACCCCTGGTGGGTGCCTGGCTCTTCAGCTGGATTCAGCTGGGCGCCTGGGTGTTCGCTATCTCTGCTCTGTTGGCCGCTGTAGGGGGCTTCTTGATGCTTCGCCTGGAGCGCGCTGATGACGGCGTGAGTCAGGAGCAGGAGGAAGCCGCTACCGTGTAAGGTTTCAGGGTGCTCTTCTTGCCTTTGCCTTAACTCTAATCCCATTCTAAGGGCTCGCGCAAGAATTATTTCCCATTTTGTGAGCAGATCACAGTGTAATTCCAGCGTGGCAAAGTGGGGTCAGGATAGAGGTGGAGTTGCTGCATCTGCTGATCGGAGACTTTTACACTCTTGGTGTAGGTCTTGGAAACGAGATGAGCACTGAGGCGCAGACCTGTAGAAGGCCGGTAATGATGCCGGCGGCGCGGCTGCTGGAGCCATCTCCCAAGACGCCTTTTTTCGATCAGGGTGACGTGGCCGTATCCCTTGCGCACCAGATGATAGGCCGTGCTCATGCCGAGAACACCCCCACCAATGACGATTGCCCTCGCCGCCTTCATCTAGTAAAACACCCCCAAAAGCGATTTCGATCCTAGAAAAAAGAAGGGACAATAGCAAATGACATCCAGAGAGAGATTCCTTGCCTCAGCATTGGTCTGTGCCGTTCTATCCGTCGCCCTGCTGTTGGGCGGTTGGGTGAGACAGAGCCACTCGGCGGCTGCCCCATCCGCCAAGATCATCGATGCGGACGATTTCCCCAACCTCCAAGCGGCCTTCGACGCGGTGCCCGAGGCGGGAGGACTGGTAAAGCTTCCGCCGGGAGATTTTGAACTGACCCGACCGCTGAGACTGCGGCGCGAGAACACTCGGATCCAGGGAGCTGGGGCCAGTACCCATTTGATCAACCGTAACCAGGAAGGAGCTCCTGCCCTGATCGTACGGCATCCCAACCGGGACAATGATCCAAAAGCACGGCTTTGGAGAGTTCAGCTCTCCGATTTCAGGATCAGTGGAAACCCCAAGAGTGGAGACGGACTGCTGGCCGAGGGCATGAATGAGATCTTCATCCACGGACTCTCCGTCGATCACAACGGGGGACACGGGATGAATATGGTCGACTGCTATGAAGATCCACGCATCTCTGATTCCATCATTACGTATAACGGCAAGGCTGGGATCAATATCTTCAGGGGACATGACATCGCGGTCTCTGGCAATCAGTTGGAGGAAAACCTGGACGGGGTCCGCTGCCTGGACAGCTACAACCTCTGCATGACGGGAAATGTGCTGGATGATCACCTGCAGCACGGCGTGGTGATCGAAAGCACCTATGGCTCTGTCCTATCCGGCAATATGATCGAGGAGTGTCGAGGAACAGCAGTGATCTTGGACCGGAACTGCTACGGTATCACTATCAGCGCCAACGTCATCGCTCATAACCTCGAAGGTGTGGATCTGAGGGATGCCTGGGGCTGTGCGGTTTCTGCCAACACCTTCACCATTATCCCTGGACAGGCGCTTCGAATCGGTCCCGAGAGTGGGCGGATCACGGTCACGGGGAACAACTTCTCCAACAGCTACATCGGAGAGCATACGCGGCGAGAGGAGAACTACGAAGCTCGGTGGCCGGGCCTCATCTATGCCACCGGGATCCTGCTGGAGGGGACATCGGACGTGGCCATCACCGGGAACATCTTTAGCGGCCTCATCCACGAGGCTATCAAGGCGGTGGGACAGCCTCAGAGAATTGCCGTGGTCGGCAATGTTTCCCATGACCTGAATCGACGTGATTCCAAGCGGTCGGAGCCGTTCTCTCTAGGTGCCGCTGAAAACGCAATCGGTCTCAATGCGGGGCATTGACCGGCGAGGAGTTCGTCGCTTCGACCTGGGTATCGAAGAGATTCTGTAGAACTGTCTCCAGACTTCGGCGGGCCTCAGCGGCTCCCTTCCTAGCGCCGGCATCGACCGGTCGCTGCTCCTGGCTGTCGGAGGCCATGTGGAAGAGCCGCCCATCCCGATAGAGTTTCCAGTCGCGGCTTCGAACCCAACTTTTCCCCTTGTGCTCGGCGAAGACCCAGTCTCGACCGACTCTTGGCTCTCCCCGGAGTCCCGGGGCGAAGCTCTTACCGGGCAGCGAGACTCCAGACGGAAGTTTGGCACCACCGAGCTCCACCAGCGTGGGGAAGAAGTCGCTGAAATCGATCAGATCTTCGAGCAACGCTCCTTTTTTTACCGTCCCTGTCCAGTTCGCAATGCTGGGAACACGGGTACCCCCATCGGTCAGCTCCGTTTTACCACCTGGGACCAGGATCTCTCCCAGACGGCTTACCACGTCTTCTCGAATCAGCTTTCCATCCTCTGCGGTGATAATGGACCGCTTCGCCGTACCGTTGTCGGTTGTGAACAGGATCAATGTCTTCTCTCGGAGCCCCAGATCGTTCACGGCTGCGACCAGACGTCCTATCTGCTTGTCCATGACCGCCACCATTTCTGCGTAGTTGTCATAGCGTCCCCGGGGACCGAATGGCACCGGGGCCTCTAGATCGTCGGTGACATCATGGCAAAGGGCCATCGAGTAGAAGGCAAAGAACCGCCGATCCTGGTTCCGCTCGATGAAGTCGATGAGGAAGTCGGTGTAGACCTCCGGTCCATAGCGATCGGCGTCGTCGTCCCGCTGCTGACCGTTTTGATAGATCAGGGGTTGATAGTAGCGAGGGCCCTCATGCCATCCAAACAGGCAATATTCGTCAAATCCGAGCCGATGGGGATGATCCAGATCGTCCTTGAGCAGGGTCAGTTGCCACTTCCCCGAAATCGCGGTGATGTAACCGGCGGCCCTCAAGGAGTGAGCCACTGTCTGCGTCTCTGAGGTTTGCGGAAAGGTGCCCCATTCAGGGTTGCCGACCTGGAAGGGATAGCGGCCCGTCAGCAGGGTGATGCGCGAAGGATGGCAGACCGGCATGCTGTAGGAGTGATCGAAGCGCATTCCGGTGGTAGCGAGATGGTCCAGGTGAGGTGTCTCATAGGAGGTGCCACCATAGGAACCGAGCACTTCGCGTCCAACGTCATCGGCCAGAATCAGCAAGATGTTCGGTCGCCTGGCGAGTTCCACGGGCTTCTGACAAGCCCCGGTCAGAACCAGAAAAGCCCATAACAGAACCGATAAAGGGTCACGCCCAATCACTCCAGGCGCATTGTATTTTGGCGACCGTGCTGCGTCAATCGTTCGAGGAGGGGGTAGGATGGGCACTCTTGGCCGTCGAGAACGAAGGCGGGCAAGAGGGCCCTCCCTACGCGCGTCAATTTTCACCGGCTTAGAAACTGTCAATCTGCGCGACAGCCTACGCCTGGACTTGCAATCCGCAATCTGCAACCTGTAACCTGCCAACCTGCAACCCCATGCCAACCAACGGCCTGCTGAAACGGATCGGACCAGCCTTCATCGTCGGGGCCTGCATCATAGGCCCCGGCAGCGTGACGCTAATGTCTCGCACCGGAGCACTCTACGGATACTCGATGCTCTGGCTGGCGCTTTTGTCGGGGGCGCTGATGGCCGGCTTCATCGCACTCTTCATGCACTTCGGCATTCATTCACCCCATACCTTCCTGGAACAAGTACGGCGCAAGCTGGGTCGCTGGTTCGCCGTTCTTTGCGGTCTCTCTTTGGCCTCGGTGAACGCGACATTCCAATTCGGTAACAACCTGGGCGTCACCGCGGCGACATCTACAATTTGGGAGGGTGCGCCGAAGCTGCTCTGGCCCCTGTTCTTTACGGGACTCTCCGTGGCTTTTCTCTTCTCATTCAAGAATATCTATCAGCTCCTGGAAAAGCTGATGACCTCCTTCCTGGTTCTGATGGCACTCGCATTCGCTCTCAATCTTGGTTGGGCCCGACCGAGCCTGACTGACGTAGCGAGAGGCGCTCTTCTGCCATCGATCCCAGAAGGCGCGGACTGGCTGACACTGGGAGGTCTGGTGGCGACCACCTTTGTCATAGTCGCTGCCTTCTTCCAGTCCTATCTCGTCAGAGCGAAGGGCTGGAGCACGGCCGATCTCAACAGTGGAATAACCGATACAGTCCTGGCCGCAATCATGTACACCGGGATAGGCTGCGTTATCATGATGACCGCAGCAGCGGTACTCCACCCGGACCGACCTATTGACAGCGCGACCGCAATGGCTAGCCAACTGGAAGGCGTCTTCGGACCCTATGCCAAACTGGTCTTCTGTATTGGTTTCTGGGCCGCAGCCTTTTCCAGCTTCATCACCAATGCCTTGGTCGGAGGCGTCCTGATCAACGACGGGCTTGGTCTGGGGGGACAGTTGAATTCCCTACCTACGCGGATCTTCGCCACGCTGGTGCTGATGATCGGCATGGCGACCGCAATGGCGATCATCCACACTGATAGTTCCGCTGGGATCGTCGCCCTAGAGCGTTCCGGTGCCGAGGCTACAGAAGGAGATGTCCCGAAGTCTATCGCCAAACCCAAGCAGAAGGGAGAGATCGAGATACGAGCGATCGCGCTGGCCCAAGCACTTACGATACTTGCGGTACCACTCGGAGTCATCGCCATGGTGGTCGTTCTGTTCGATGGGAGCTCGATGCCGGGACACCCTCTTTCCGCCGCCAGCAAGACATTCGTCCTGCTGGGAGCCGCCGTGTTGTTGGGAATTGCCTTGATGACGGCCCTCAGGGTCAGGCCGGCAATAATGGCTTTCTTTGGCAGCTGAGCTGTTGGCCTCGAGAAGACCATGGACACCGATGTACGCATCCTGGAGGCGCAGCCGCACTTTACGCAAGTAGAGGCCCGTACCCCGTTGAAGTTTGGTGGAGTGGTCCTCCATCAGGCTTGCTTTTGCCACGTCCGAGTCGTTGTCGAGAACCAGCTCGGCCAGGTTGCAGAGGGCTGGGGAGCCATCCTACTAGCTGACGTCTGGGGTTGGCCCTCGCCTAGAGTCCCGCATGATCAGCGGGAGGAGTTGATGCGCCGGTTGGTATCGTCCTGGTGTCGCCGACTGTCCGAGTCTGAGGGGTCTGCCCACCCTGTAGACCTGTTCTGGAGGATGGAGCCCGAGCTCGAGCCGTTAGCACGAAGTATCTGCGAAAGCCAGGGAACCGCCGAGATAATGCCCCGGCTCAACGCCCTCATTTGCGCTTCGCCCGCCGATGCGGCTGTCCACGACGCCTTTGGCCTCGCCGCTGGGATCGACAGCTACGACGGCTATGGACCCGAGCATATGCAGCGGGATCTTTCCACCCAACTGGGTGGGGAGTTCAAGGGAAGGTTCATTTCCGATTTCCTATCTCCACTTCCCGCGTCGGTCGAGGCCTTTCACCTGGTAGGTGGCTTTGACAAACTTTCCGAGTCGGAGTTGAGCTCGGAGGACCCGAGCGATGGTCTTCCGGTCTCTCTGGACCAATGGATACGCTATGAAGGGCTGCACTGTCTGAAGGTCAAGCTGCAGGGGACCGATCTGAACTGGGATCTCCAGCGGCTGCTCGATGTGGTAAAGATCGCGAGAGAGGAGCATCGAGGCCTGGGAATTCAGGAGTTGTGGATCAGCGCGGATACCAACGAGATGTGCGAGTCTCCTGACTACATGGCGGAGTTGCTGAGGAATCTAAAGCAGCAGGACCCTGCTGCCTTCCAGTCTGTTCTCTATGTCGAACAGCCCTGCGAGCGCGATCTTTGGCGTCGAAAGTTGGACGTCAGGGAGCTCGCAAGCCTGAAGCCGGTGATCATCGACGAGGCATTGACCTCGCTGGAGGACTTCGATCTTGCCTTGGAGCTGGGTTATAGTGGTGTTGCCTTGAAGACCTGCAAGTGCCAGTCGGCCGAACTGGTCCTAGCGGCGAAAGCCAGCGCCTCCGGGATTCCCTTTGCCGTCCAGGATCTGACCAACCCCGGCATCGCTCTCCTCCACTCTGCAGGCCTTGCAGGACGCCTCGGGACCATTCGCGGAGTAGAAGCCAATGGCCGCCAGTTCTTTCCGGGGGCCAGCGAGCCCGAACGAACGGTACACCCTGGAGCATACCAGTTGACCAACGGCAGAATCAGCACCAGCACGATTCGGGGTGCGGGACTTGGTTACCAATGGGACCGGATCAAGAGAAGCTTCGACTAGGGTATATGGAGACGACAACTGCGGTTGCCCAAACGGTCTTCCGAGCCCGGGGGCTGACGAAGGTCTATGAGATGGGCGAAGTCAGGGTTCACGCGCTCCGAGGGGTGGATCTGGATCTCTACTCCGGCGAGTTGGTGGTTCTTCTAGGGCCCTCTAGAAGTGGCAAGTCCACCCTCCTCAATATCTTAGGAGGACTTGATACCGCTTCAGATGGAAGCGTCAGCTACCACGACATCGAGCTCACCAGAGCCACTGATAGAGAGCTGACCGAGTATCGAAGATTTCACGTGGGCTTCGTATTCCAGTTCTATAATTTGATTCCCAATCTTACAGCGATCGAGAACGTCGCCGCCGTGACCGAAATCGCCCGGGATCCAATGAAGCCCGCCGAGGCCCTCAAGTTGGTAGGATTGGGAGACCGTCTTCATCACTTTCCAGCCCAGCTGTCCGGAGGCGCGCAGCAGCGGGTAGCGATTGCCCGGGCCGTCGCCAAGAACCCCTCGGTTCTACTCTGCGACGAACCCACTGGAGCCCTCGACTCATCCACCGGTATCGTAGTCCTGGAGGCGTTGGACCGCGCCAATCGTGAACTGGGCACGACCACAGTAGTGATCACCCACAACGCCGACATGGCCGCGACAGGGTGCTGTCCCTAAGCAGCGGCTTGATCGCCGACGTCGTACACAATGTCGTATACAATAAGGAAAGGAAGCGGCCCAAAGACCTTAAGTGGTAGGCCCTTAGTGAGCAGTGCCGCGAACGACTTGACCTGTTTGCAAGATGAGCCCAGGTTCCGAGGAGAGAGCCGGACAACTCTTCCCCGCGCAGTGACGCAAGATCTCTCCTAACCCCGACCCGGCACCGCCGGCGTCAGCAACCCGTAACTTACAGTAGGAGGACTCACCCGTGACCAACCAAACCCCCAACACCCCTAGGCTGGGCGCGATCTATCCCGACGACATGTGGGTAGACCTCGATGCACAGACAGTCGTCGACGACTTCCGGAGCTATCTCCCAGAGAGCGTCGAACTGATCTCGAGTGCCACCCCGATCCCCCCCAGGGACGCAGCACTAAAGGCCGGAATCGAGCTCGCCGAAAACGGAGACATAGAAGAATCGGCGCGGCGATTACTCCGCTATCATCCCAGCTGTTTCGCCTACTACTGCACCACCATCAGCTTTGTCCGGGGAGTAGGTGGCGACCTGGATATCTCGCGGCGAGTCGAAGCCGCGACCGGAAAGCCTGCGGTGACAACCAGCACTGCCATGATCCGGGCTTTTGAAGCCCTGGGAATCAAGAGCGTGGTTCTTGCCAGTCCTTACATGCCCGATGTGGAAGAGAAATTCGTCGAGTTCATCGAGGCCCACGGTGTTCGGGTGTTGAAGAGTTTGGCTCTCGGCCTGAAAGATGGCCACGGGATCGTCGACCCGAATGAGATTCGACAACTGGCGGAGTCTGCCGACAAACCCGAAGCGGATGCGGTTTTCGTGGGCTGCACCGGGCAGCGGCTGGCAGCGCACCTAGACGAAATGGAAGCGGGTTTGGGAAAGCCTGTTCTCTGCGCCAACCAAGTCACTTCCTGGGAGGCACTTCGGCTCCTGGGCGTGCCCCGAGTTCTATCGGGTCGAGGAAGCCTCTTCTCCGGCGCCGGCGTCTCCCGAGCTTGAGTGTTCTCAATCAACTCGTGGCGGTGGCCTCCAGGCCTCCGTTGGTCGAGCTAGGCTCGACCGCTACACTTCGGCCTGGAGACCGAAGCCACGTCAGAGACCTACTCTAGCACTTTCATCTTCACTCGAAGATGACCCTACCGTCCCTGCGGGACTTCGGGGACCTTCTCTTCGCCTGAAGGCGAGGGGTTTCACCATCCCCGATCGGGACACTAAGATTACTGAAACCGCATAGAGAACAGGTCTCCATCCTTGATCTCGAACTTCAACCTGACGCCTTGCCCAGCCAGCCGCGTCAGATCCGGCCCACTCTTCCAGGCAACAATCCTCTCCAATTCATCGCCGAAGATGATGGGACAGTCCTCGAGAGCGAACCCCGGCAGCACCTTTCCAGAGACGTCCTGAACCTCCACCCGAATACTCCCAGCCGCCGAAGTTGAATAGTTCATCCGCAGACGCGACCCGGAGAAGCTGAAAGGCCGCGTCGTGACCGTGCCGCCTTCGTAGTCAGATTGCAAAGAGACGAACCCATCGGTGCGCAAAACACCTCTACGGATTCGAACGGAGGGCGTGCCGTAATGCTCGACGTAGTAGAGAGACATCTCTCCCTCGCCAGTCGGAACCAGTGACGGACCAACCTCGATAGCCCTGCCATGCCAATTCAGCCCGTCAAGCCCGGGGCGGATGAAAGCCTCGCGAAAGCGACGGAAGTGCAGGCCGTCGCGGCTGAACATGAAGAGAATGTCTGAGAGGCCCCCGCAGCCATAGATTTGGGTAGTACCAGGTACCGTTACCTTGGAGCAGTCGGCCTGATTTGGTGACAAGTCGCGATAGAGTTCGGGCCAATCGGGATCGAAGACCCGGTCCGGAAGGAATCGTTTCGCGAACATCAAAATGTGATCAGGCCGGCGAAAGTAAGGCGTGGCTGCATTCTTGTACAGATGATTGCTGGGATCCACCTGGTACTGGATGTATTCAGGCTCGGACCAATTGATGAAATCTGGAGACGTGAAGCGGCGGATATCCCGTATCCTGGGCACCGTTACTATCTCTCCCGAGGGAGTTCGTACCGTGATCTGATCGAGCTCTTTCTTAATCATTTCAGCCTTCGGCGGACGTGCGCCCCGACGATGCCAACCCCGGGCGTAGATGGCGTATTGCTGACGGGCGTCATCCCAGAGGCAGAGGTTGTGAGAGTCCAAGGCGGGATCGCCAGCCGGGGGACGTAGCAAGTGTTTTTCCCGGATCAAGCGCCAGCGCAGACCGTCGGGTGAGACCAGACCGTAGATGACTGGACGGTCGTTCGTGGCGGACAGCTCCTTTCCCGTCGCGATGCTCTTATAACGTTCCTCGGGTTTGGCCGCAGGATTCTTGTCAATGAATACGGCAAGCGTGGAGCAGCTGACTCCCGGCAGCGGCCACACGAGATTGTTCCTCGTGGATCCACGGTAATCGATCAGACCCAACTCCGGTTTGTCCCAGTAGATTCCGTCGGTGCTTTCTGCGTATCCCCAGAAGTGCGGCCGTTCAGGGCCACCGCCGCGGTACCACATCCGGTAGCGATTGCCGTCTTTCAAGACGCTGGGATCGTACAAGTATTCCCCCTCCCAGGGCCGATTCAGCTCGATCGCGATCTCCCTTGCCTGGGGACGATGCAGGACTCGGCGGGTGCTCTGCATCGACTCCACCAGCCAGTCGTCCAGAAACAGCTGGAGGTTGGTGCCGACCTCCAGAATCTCCTGGGCCCGAGCCAGACGAGTCGGAGATAGGCCTAAGACGAGGATAAGAATCAGGGTCGGAAAACCAGCGTGGTTGCACATATTGTCTCCCAGTGTGTTCGAGGGCCGTGGACTGATCCGACTGACTGTAGAAGTTTCAGGGGATCCAGGTCAAGGCGTCCGGCTAAAGCCAGCGGGGGCCCCTGCCGAAACAGTTGGGGGGGAGCGAGCAGCCAAGAAGTCCCGGGGGGAAGATCGGGAAACCTGTGGGCGGCGACACCAGAGAGCGGTGGAATGTAGATATTGCTTGCCGTTTTCAGTCGGATGAAATGGAACGGCTGGGACGACTGCTGAATCTATCGGAGGTAGGTGCCTTTGTGGAATCCACGAATCTCTACCCGGTGGGATCCAGCATAGGCCTCGCCTTTGGTGCCGAGGACGATGGGCAGGACTTCGCCCTGGCCGGTGATGTCATCCATGCTGGAGAGCACTTAATTCGCGGGAGGAGTGTCAGCGGCTTCGGAGTCGAATTCAGCGGGACTCCTCTGAGCACGATTCTGCGGCTGCGCCAATTCCTTCGCGAAAGTGTCATTCCCGCCGCCGTACTCTCGAGGTAATGGCGGCGAGTCGATC
>CAUZIZ010000036.1:0-39683 GCA_963579905.1 Acidobacteria bacterium UBA6911
AGAGTTCCTCCCTAAAGGAGATCTTCAACTCTACGACGATCGAAGTGAATCCGAAAAGTGCAGCAGGATCTATTGGGGAGTCTTTATCTATCCGCCGGAGGCAGATTTAGTTCAACTTCATTTGGTTCTTGCGGTTGGCTGACGTGGGTTCGGTCTCCAGGCCGAAATCTTCTTTCTTCGAGCCGTTGGCTCGGCCCACGGCGGCCTGGAGACCGCCGCCACGTCCCTCGACTGGAGTTTCTTTCTCAAATGGGGCAGCACCGCTGTGGAGCCACTAAGCTGAAACTTCATCGGCGAGAAAAACGCGCGCGAACCAACATCTGACAGAGCAGCGACCGTCGGATGGGCAATGTTGGCGTGGAACCAGTCCAGCTACGCATCTCGCCAGTCGAAAACCACGTTCATCATGGTCTTGTCGCGGCGAAGGGCCATTTCGTAGGGTTCTGCGATCTGCGTGTAGTGCAGACGGTGTGTGACCAAGCGCTTGGGCTCCAGCAGCCCCTGCGCCATCAGTGAGAAAAGATGGGGACGGTGTCGTCTCTGACCGGTGTCAGAGCTCAAGGCAGGGTAGAGATCTGGATCGGTGTGGCAGACAGCAATCAAGCTGATGCCCTTGATGTAGAAATACTCCATCGACAGCGGGTTGAAATCGAGCTGTTCTTCGCCTCGACCCGATAGGCTGACGATCGCAACCCGGCCATTGGTCCTAACGATCTGCACCGCCGTACGATAAGCAGGCCAGGGGTTGGCGGTGAGAATCACCAGATCGATCCCTCGACCTTCAGTAAACGTGTCGAGTTTACGCTCCAGCTCCGGATCATCGCTGCGAAAAAGTCCATGTGCGCCCATTCTGTCTGCCATTTCGAGACGCAGGTCGCTGTTGCCGATGGCGGCGATGCGACCGCCGTAAAGCGGACCAACCGCGACGGCACCCAGCCCCAGCGTCCCCAGACCCACGACGGCAACGTTCTCGCCTGGGCGAAAGGTCGCCTTGTGATAGCAGTGAGCACTCAGGGAATAGAGATTGCCAAAAACTGCATCTTCCGGGTGGACTCCGTCGGGCACCTTCACCAGATCCGGAGTGACTTTAACCACATACTCAGACTGGTGATGCATCGACGACAGGACCGTGTCTCCGACCTGGAAATCCTCGCCCCCCGAGCCCACTCCCTCGACGATCCCCAGATTGCTATCCCCAACCCAGCGCGGGTAATCTGGTGCCCCAGGCACCTGCTCCGCCCCCTCGAAATTACCGCGATCAGTGCCGATCTTGAATCCGGTGATCTGGGTGCGTACCCAGACCTCGTCCGGCTCCAGGTTCGAAGAATCTAGCGGTTGCTCCTCCATGCGAAGATCCGAGGGCCCGTACAGAATCGCTATTTTCATCTTCTTGTCTCCTGACGTATCAGAGGCAATCGGCGATCTCTAGACACGACGGCGTGCAGTGTTCGGATGGGGCCGTGGCATGGGTGAACAGCCGGGTATGATCAGAGCCCGGTCGAGACCAAACAGAACCGTAAGCGGACAAACCAAGGATCCGGATTAAGCCAGTCGCCTAGACACTGCCCCAGAGTGCTCCGGGCTTAGTCCGTACTCCCTCGAGGCGCTCCGCCGTCCACGGTTCTGCGGGCTGATCTTCAGTCTGGTGGCTATATCGACAAACCAGATTCGCGACTATATTTCCTCGAGCGTACTCGGCGTAAAGAGCTTCTTGCCATCCACTTCGCTCACCATACCGGTAGCTCGTACCGACTTGGAACCCTGACAGACATGCGAGTTGTGGAAGTCCTGGGCCACCTGATTCTGGACTACATGGTAGACGGTCTCCACACCGGCGGTCGTCACGACGATTACGGGTTCGCAGCTTGAGCTCTCTCCCCGGCTGCACTTGTTACACACATCCTGGCCTTCGATTACCGTCTCTTCCCCCGAGAGGGCAAACGGAACGGCAAGAACAGCAACGCACAAAATCGCAAAAACTGATCTCTTCATGTCATCCTCCTAAAGTGGAACTGAGAAATAAACCGGCCGAGCCACGCTCGACGAAGCGGTAACACAAAACAACAACGCATTCTCGAAAAGCTTAGGACAAAACACCCCGGGTTGACAACTCACGGGGTTCTTGAGACCGAACACCCCAGCTACCTAGCCGCTCTCAACTCACTCGCTGTATGGTCGATGCTCCGGTGGTGAGTGGCAAGGACATCGAGCCCGAAATCCCCTTCCCAGTCACGCCAGACCGAGTGGCTATGGTTCCCTTGGTTTTGGGTGTTGTCGTATTCGATCAGAAATCCCGGGGTCTGGACGCGGTAGTAGACCCCCTTCCCCGGCTCAGTACTCCCAGTCCAGGCAAAGAGAATCATCTCTCGCGAAGCAGCATCGAAACTCTTCATCCGCTGGTCCTTGACGGTAGAAGATCCGTTGCCCGCATACTCGGATACCAGTGAGCGAAGCAGAGCGAAGCTTGAGGAGCCTAGTTCCGTGGCCGACAGTCCACGGGGCTCATTCTCAAGCTTGGCCCGACGATCCACGAAGGTCAGAATGTCCGGATAAGCCACCTCCTGTAAAATGGCTCGATCCCGCTGTTTCCGAGTGAGCGAAGCCAGCAGTTGTCGGGCGAGCTTGTCTTCGTTTGCCAGCACCCGCATCCCTTTATCGGCTCCTTGCATAACGGTGTCAGGATTGGCCCCATAGAAAGCTGGGCTGGCCGATACCAGATTTCCATTCTTGACTGTGAAGTTCAGGGACAGATGATGGCCCTCGAAGCGCCAGCCCCAGGCCCCCGCAGCCGACGGCTTACCGAACATGCTGAAGTAGTACGCCTCCCGGTCCCGATTTCCAGAGGTATCGTTCTCGAGGATGCGGAGAAGTTCTTCCAGTTTCATCACACCCTTGGCCTTGGCGAGACCCTGGGTGCTGAGTCCCGATCGCAGTAGATCTTCCGCCAGTTTGTCCTGTTCGTCGTTCAGAAATTTGTAGCTGACCCCCATACGGGCGTGACCGTAGGCGGCTTCGACCATCGAATCGGGGAAAAAATGCCAGTGGAAGCGGTGCTCGGCTCCGAAGGGCGTCACAGCAACTGCTTTCTGCATGGCGGAAAGCGAATCGAAAAAACGTGTGGCCGCCCCCACCATATCGGTGTCCTCGCCGGGAGGACGGGAGGCAAACATGAGCGAGGCGGCACCCAGGAAAAGGATAAGTATTCTGATTTTCATGAGATTAACTCCAACGGGGACCAATTATAGCGAGATTGGGCAACCAGCAGCAATACCAAAGCCCTGGGTTTAATCTTGTAACTGGTGGGCAGACGACTCTTCAAATCGTTACGCTCGCCAGTTTCCCTGCCCTGAACCTTGTCAATCAGGTTGCATCATAACCGGTCGCGATCATAGAATTCCCCTAGTTTCGCCGTCAACAAGGACATTGGGACCTAGAAAATGAAGCCGAGGCTTTCAAGTTCAGCTCTGTTTCTGCTCGTACTATCTACCTTCTGCCTCCTAGCACACGGCCGCCAGGACGACGGTGCCGAGTTCTTCGAAAAGAAAGTGCGGCCTCTACTGTCCAAGCACTGCTACGCCTGCCATTCGAGTGCAAGCAAACCCATTATGGGAGGCCTGAACCTCGACCAGGAAGATTCCTTTCGCAAGGGTGGCACCCGGGGAGCCCTGATTGAGCCAGGCGATCCAGAATCGAGCCTGCTCATCAAGGTAGTCCAACACCAGGATGAAAAACTCAAAATGCCCCCGACGGGCAAGCTGTCCGAGACTGACCTTGCAAGCCTCGCCCAGTGGGTCCGGATGGGTGCTCCCTGGGGCGTATCCGATCCCGGCAAGCAGCCGTCCGGTACGGGATTCTGGGCTTTCCAGCCTCCCAGCGAACCCCCTCTCCCGCAGCTAGAGAACAAGACCTGGGCCAAATCACCTATCGACCGCTACATCTTGGCTGCACTGGAAGCGCAGGGGTTACAGCCCGCACCGCCAGCTGACAGGAGAACCCTCCTGCGCCGGGCGACCTTTGACCTGATCGGCCTTCCGCCAACACCCGAAGAAGTCCAAGCTTTTCTGAACGACGAAAGCGATGGGGCCTTTGCAAAAGTGATCGATCGTCTCCTGAGCTCGCCCCGTTACGGAGAGCGTTGGGGGCGTCACTGGCTGGACGTTGCCCGCTATGCCGATTCGAACGGCCTGGACGAAAACATTCTCTATAGGAATGCCTTCCGCTATCGCGACTATGTCATCGAGGCCTTCAACAAAGACAAGCCCTACGATCAGTTTATCCAAGAGCAGCTTGCCGGAGACCTGATGCCAGATCCAGGCGACCTGGACATCACATTGGAACGCTGGAAGGCCACCGGCTTCCTCTCAGTAGGCGCCAAAATGCTGGCCGAAGATGATCCGGTCAAGATGGAGATGGACATCGTCGATGAGCAGTTGGACACGGCCATGCGAGCCTTCACGGGCCTGACCATCGGCTGCGCCCGCTGTCATGACCACAAGTTCGATCCGATTTCCACGAACGAGTACTACGGCATGGCTGGGATCTTCAAGAGTTCCAAAACCATGGAGAACTTTAAGGTCGTGGCGAAATGGCACGAGTACGTGCTGGCGCCAGAGGAGGATCGGGAACGGCTCAGGCTTCACGAGGAGAAGATAAAGACAAAGCAGAAGGAAATCTCGCTTCTTACCAACTCGCAGAACCAGAAGCTCATCGCTCGAGGCCGTAACAGAGTGGGCGCCTACCTGATGGCCGCCGGAGACCTCCTGGAATACAGGAAGACAGAACTTCACCCTCTACTGCCGGAAGATGGCGAGACCTTACCAAGCGCATGGATACTGCGTCCGGCCTCCGATTTCGATCGGGGTAACGTCAACCGAAAACTGGAAAAGGGCAAGGACAACCTACCCGAGAAGACAGAGAAGGAGGACACTCGAGAGACTCCCTATTTTGCTGAATACGACTTCGAACTGGCCTCGCCCGGAAACTACCAGGTTCAGCTGCTCGAGGTTGAGGCCGGAAAGGGAACGGCGGACCTGCTCGTCAACCGAGTACTGATAAGAACGGGACTCGAGGCAATCGAGAACCGTCGTCCCTCCCCCGATTCCGCCGGCTGGTCCGTTGCCGGAGTCTTTCCGATGGTGGTCGGCAAGAACACCATTCGGCTCGAGCACAAACAGCTTTTCCCCTATTTCGAAAAACTGCTGATCGCCCCCAATCCGCTTCCGGCAGATAGCCCCGTTCCCAAAACCCGCGATCAGATAGCACAACATTACGACGTCAATCCCCTCTTCTTGAAACAGTGGGGGGAGCGTCTGCGCCGCAGCCAGGGAGCCGTTCATTCTGTGTTTTATCTCTGGCACTCCTACGGGTCCAACGCCTCGCTTGACAATTGGACTTCTCCTTCCTCCAGTCTCTTCGAAGGCTTCCAACCCTCTACCCGAGAGGAACTAGCCAACCGATATCAGGTCTTGCTTCGAAAGTCGGTGAAGGCTTGGGAGACACTCTACGGGGAACTCGAGAAAACTGAAGAGGAGGGAGAGGAGAACGAGGCTGGATCTGAGAAAAAGGAAGAACCCGAAAGGAAGCTTGACGACCCGGCACTCGAGGCGCTGAGACAGGTCCTATACGAGGAGTGGGGACCGTTCCGTGCGCCTGAGGATTTCAAATCCTACTATCCGAAACGGGGACTGGAGACGCTGGCGCAACGTGAGCGCGAGTTGAAGTCTCTGGAAGAGACAAAACCCGAACTTCCCAGGGCTATGGGCGTCAGGGAAGGCAGGGAGGTTGGGGATCTTCCACTGCATGTCCGGGGAAGTCACTGGAATCTAGGCAAGGCGGTGCCCCGGGGTTTTCTCAGCTTCGGACTGAAAGAAAAACAGCCGCTTCCCAATAGCTCCCGAAGTGGTCGCCTTCAGCTGGCCCAATGGCTCACCCGAAGAGACCATCCCCTCACCAGTCGGGTGATGTCGAATCGAATCTGGCGCTGGCACTTTGGAAGTGGCATCGTCGCCTCGACAGACAACTTCGGCAAGCTCGGGGAGAGGCCCTCCCACCCCAAGCTGCTGGATTGGCTCTCACTCCGTTTCGTGGAGAGTGGCTGGTCAGTGAAGCAGATGCACCGGCTCATCATGCTCACGAATACCTACCAGATGAGCAGCAAGTATTCGGCGCTCGCCGTCGAGCGAGATCCCGAGAACCGCTTACTGTGGCGAATGGACCGGCGAAGACTGGAGGCCGAAGCCATCCGGGACGCCATCATGATGGTCTCTGGAGGTCTGGATTTCGAGATGGGAGGTTCGATTCTAGGCGTCAAAAAGGAAGGCTACGTTGAGAGAGACAAGATTGATTACGACCGTAATAGGCGTGCGGTATACCTCCCCGTAATCCGAAGCTCCATATATGACTTCTTCCGGGCTTTCGACTTCGCGGATCCTTCGGTGTTGAATGGCAACCGAGAATCAAGCGTAATGGCACCGCAGGCGCTGTTCATGATGAACGGTTCCGTAGTGCTGGACCATTCCCGCCGCTGGGCCAGCGAACTCCTGAAGCGGCGGGATCTGGATGACAACAGCCGTATTCGAACGGCCTACGAACAGGCTTTTGCACGGCTTCCAACTCCAAGTGAAACCGAGCAGGCTCTGAGTTTTATCCGTCAGATCGAGGGGGCTCTTTCCGACCGTGAAGAGGACTCCCAGAAGCGGCGGCGGCGGGCTTGGCAGAGTTTCTGCCAGTCCCTGATGGCGTCCAACGAATTCGTTTACCTGGGCTGAGCGGTCTGCCTCATACTGCGAGCCGGATCCATTCGAGAAAGCAACTTCTCGGGGCCAACAGAGATCTTGCTGTTGTCCGACTCTCTCCTCGAAACTTGGGCTCATCTTGCTACGGGTCAAGTCGTTCGCGGCTCCGTTGATCTCCATCGTTGGGGATGGTAGTCGCTCGTTTGGAATTTGGTGCTTCTGATATTGGAGCTTGTTTGTATCTTGTATCTTGGATTGTCGAAGTTTCAGGTTAGCCCCACCTCCGGCTGCGCCGGATCGTACAGGAAAGAAACTTCGGGTCCGGCGTAGCGGTGGGCTCCAGGCCGCGGTCCGAGCCAAAGGCTCGAAAGAATACTTCGGCCTGGAGGCCAAAGCTACTTTTTCCAACGAAGTTTCAGCTTAGTTTTACCCCCAGGAAGCCCTGGCCCCATTCAAGAAAGAAACTTCCGGCTACTGGGGATTTGTGCTGTTGTCCGGCTCTCTCCTCGGAATCTGGGCTCATTTTTCCAACGGCTCAAGTCGTTCGCGGCTCTGTCGGACTTGGCTTCGTAACGCTGGTAGTTCACCCGTTGGCGGCACCTTCGGAGGACAGGAGACGTACGACGTATTCTTGAAGTTTCAGCCTAAAGACGACTTGGTTTATAATGCTCTGGTTCACATCCATGGGGCCCGCATATGAATAGTCACTGGGACTTCGTTCCACACCGCCGGCTTTCACGCCGTCAAATGCTGCAAAGGAGTAGCGCCGGTTTCGGCGGATTGGCCCTCGCAGCTCTGCTGGGTGAGGAGGCCGGGGCAGCCTCAGCGGACCACTCCAATCCTCTCGCCCCAAAGGCACCCCACTTCCCTGCCCGGGCAAAGCGAGTCATTTTTCTGTTCATGCACGGAGGCCCTTCTCAAATCGACACTTTCGATTACAAGCCTCTCTTACAACGGGACCACGGGAAGCCATTGCCCTTCAAGCGTCCGAAGGTCGTTTCCAGCGAAACTTACAACCTCCTCAAATCTCCCTGGGAGTTCAAGCAGTACGGCGACAGTGGAGCCTGGGTCAGTGAGTTGTTTCCGAATGTCGCAGGTATCGTCGACGAACTCTGTTTCATCAAGTCCATGCATGCCTCCAACTCGCGTCACGGTGCGGCCCTGCTGGAACTGCATACCGGCAGCGACACCTTCGTCCGCCCCAGCATGGGTTCCTGGATCACCTACGGTCTGGGAAGCGAAAACCAGAACATGCCCGGCTTTATCACCATCTGCCCCAGCTCGGGTCACGGCGGCGCCAACAACTACAGCTCGGCATTCTTGCCAGCCCCTTATTCCGGAACTGCGGTGGGAGCCGTGGGGACTCCCGCCAGAGAGGCGAAGATCCCCTTCATCACCAATGCCAAGACCCCACGCGACATCCAGCGGATGGAACTCGACTTCATCCAGCGGTTGAACCGACAGCATCTAACAGGGACCGGATCGGAGGCAGATCTGGAAGGCCGCATCGCATCCTTCGAGCTGGCGTTCCGGATGCAGACGGAGGCACCCGGACTACAGGATATTTCCGGAGAATCCGCTGCCACCCAGAAGCTCTACGGACTGGACAACCGGATGACTGAGGATTTCGGACGCCAGTGCCTGATGGCCCGACGGCTGGCGGAAGTAGGTGTCCGCTTCGTACAAGTCAGCCACAGCTACAAATGGGATCAGCACCAACGGCTGCGACGCGATCACCTTCAGAACGCCCGCGAAGTCGACAGGCCCATCGCCGGACTGATCCAGGATCTCAAAGGCCGGGGGCTGCTCGAAGACACGCTGGTCCTGTGGGGAGGAGAGTTCGGCCGCACTCCCGTCGCCCAGGGATCGGACGGGCGCGACCACAATCCCGAGGGTTTCACCATCTGGTTCGCCGGTGCGGGTGTCCGCCCGGGTTTCCAGTATGGAGCAACCGACGATTACGGATACTATTCAGTCGAGAACAAGGTGCACATGCACGACCTTCACGCCACCATCCTACACCTGCTCGGGCTCGACCATACCCGCCTGACCTACCGCTACGCTGGGAGAGACTTCCGCCTCACCGATGTACATGGCAATGTCGTCAAGGATATCTTAGCCTGATCGCTTAAATTCCAAGACACAAGCTCTTGTACCCTGGAGCTTTCAGGCTACACGAAGGTCTTCACGATTTCACGATGGAGCCCTTGCAGTTCTCCGGGGGCGCGGTTGATCTCTGCTATCTTCTGGGTGAGCTTCGATATCAATTGTCTTTTTTCGAGGCTGTTTCGCAGGATGGTCTGAAGATCTTCGTTGTTCCAGGGTTTTTCTATGTACTGATACAGCCCCACTTCGTTGATCGCCTTGATCGCATTCTCCTTACCAGCGTATCCAGTGAGGATGATCCGGGGCACATCCGGCCTTAGATCCCGGACCTTAGCCAGG
The DNA here is from genome assembly GCA_963579905.1 of Acidobacteria bacterium UBA6911. Lineage (GTDB taxonomy): Bacteria > Acidobacteriota > UBA6911 > RPQK01 > JAJDTT01 > CAUZIZ01. The sequence goes on from CAUZIZ010000036.1 coordinate 9,180, forward strand.
AAGCTGATGCCGTCCATTTCAGGCATCAGGTAGTCTGACATGACCAGATCGACCTCGTGCTGTGCGAAGTGGTCCAGTGCCTCGAGCGGAGAAGTGAAGGTCAACACCTCGTAGGAAGTCTCCAGGTTCAAAAATGAGCGATACTCATCAACACCATCTCTTCATCGTCGACAATCATAACGACGCTTTTTTCTGCTGAGTCGGTCATGGCTCTCCTATTCAGGGTCGGCGACCCTGATTTCAGTACTCTCCACTTCCTCGCGCTGGATGGGCAATAACAGCTTAAAGGTGCTTCCCTTTCCAACCTCACTTTCCACCTGGATCGAGCCCTGATGGTCCTGCACTCTGAACCACCTGCCTCACGACCGGGGCGGCCGGGTCGTCTCTGAGCTCGAGGAAATACTTCTTGAGATCCGATCTACACGAATGTCCCAGGAGTTTCGCCACTTGCACCCGGGCCAGCTCAGCTTCCTCGCCAACTGTCGCGAGCAACTCCTCGAGCAACTCTTCGCGAACCTGAGCACACTCCTCCTCACTTCCATTAGAGCGCGAGGTATCCAATCGCGGCCAGCCTAGTGTGAAAATAGGGGCTCTCCAAACACTCCAGTACCCTCTCTTCCCCGTCCCCGTCCGATAGCTGGCGAAGAAGGTGCAGAGCCTCCACCCGCACCTCCTAATCGGGATCCCCCAGGAGCTCCTCAGCGTCAGAAAGAAGGCTCTGATCTGCCTGCCGCTGAAATACCTGGAGGGATTTCCTGCGTACCTCGGCACTGCGATGCTTCATGAGCGGCCGCATAGACAAGACCAGATCCGCGTTCTTTACGGACACCAACATGTCCAGTGCGTAGGTCACCTGCCTTTCGTGCTCGCTGGCAAGGACGGACAACAGTGGCTCAACCATAGAGGTATCGGTGATCTCCATCCGCAGTTCATCTGGGTCGATCTCCCGCCCGACCACGACGGCGAGTCCAGTCCAGATTGCCGCCAGGAAAATGACCACAAGACTGAGCCACCGCACGGAAAATTGGAGCTGCGTCGTCAGAATCCAGAGAACGCCACCCGCCACCCCACGGAACCATCGATCGACCAGTAGGTCGATGAATACCTTGATACGCTTCCTGATCTCCAGGGGATGGGAAGAAACAGCAGCTCCCGGCCCGTCTTGTCGATGGAATATCTGAAGCTGCCGCCGATGCCACGCATCAAGACACCCACCCAGAGGACCGGTGCAACAAACATCCCCACAGACACAACCAGAAGACCAATCGGAAGGAACAAGATGCTGCCCCGACACCTAGAAGCCTGAGCACGCGATAGGTCAAGAGGGATTGAAACAACAGGGAAACCAGACTGAGACGACCGTAGAACCTACCCAAAATGCTGTCAGGTCAGCCTCTTCGGGAAAAGCCTCAGCTGACACTGCCTTGAACTGAACGTCGACAAACGTAGTCACCACCATGGTGAGGGAGAGCATGGCGACGATCCCAGTCAGCTGGCGGCTCTGAAAAAGGGTCCGGAGCATTAGAGCAAAGGTCTCGCGACCCTGCTCCTCGGCCGACTCAGGATCTGGCGGTTCTTCGACATCAGGTCCTCGTGCCGACGACGCCAGATTCAGGGACACGATGCAAATGGCCAGAAAAGCAAGGCAGAAGAAAAGCAGATTCTCAGTCGGAACCTTGAGTACCTGAACCGCAAGACTGGAGAGCTCACCCCCCGTGAGAGCTCCCAGGATGCCTCCCAAAGTCAGTAGCCCGAAGAGCCGTTTGGCCTGTCGGGGATTCATCGAGGCGTTAGCGAAGAACCAGAACTGAGAGGTCGACAGCACACCAAAGATGCTGACCCAGACGTAGAAAACGTAGTACACCCAGAGCTGTTCCAGACTCAACAGCCACCACAAGAGCAGCAGGCTCACGATCAGGATCGCAGTCGTCACATTGATGAGCTGGCTGAGCCCCAGCCGACGGGCTGACTTGGAGTAGATCACAGTTACCGGAACTGCGAGGCAGGCGACTAGGACAAAAGCAATGGTGAGTTGCTCAAACCCGACATGTACCAGGAATAGACTGTCCCTGCTGGGTTTGAGGAAATAGTAGGTCAGAAGCAGAAAATATTGGTATAAAAACAGGGAAAAGGCCAGGGCTCCCTCGCCCTTTCGAACATCCACAACGGAACTTAAGAAGCGCCTTATCCTCATGCTAGGCGCTGTTTCAGGTTAGCCCGCCCCCAGGAGTCCTAGCCCCATTCCAGCAAGAAACTTCATTATCCTACAGTGGCACGGGCATCCCTGCCCGTGATGGCCGATCGGTCGAGCCAAAGGCTCGAGAATCACGGCCTGGAAGGCCGTGCCACAAGCTGTAACCTGCCTCAGACCGCAAGATCGATGGCACAGTGTCGGTTGTGGGACAAACAGTCACGGCCCGATTAGATGACTGCTTCTCGGAACTGGGTTTCAAACGCAGGCATAACCTCCGACCTGCGACCCTTTCTTTCAAGTTAAGCCAACCGCAGCCTTTGCACCTGGACATCTTTCCTGAAATAATCAAGCCTTTTCTGAGTATTTTTCGAAGTTAGCGGGAGGCTGAATGACTTTCGTATCGGATTTGGAACCTCGGGAATTGTGGAAGCACTTTGACCAGATATTGACGATCCCACACGGCTCGAAAAACGAAGAGGCCGCCGCCCAGTACGTCATCGAGGTGGCGACCAGGAACGGCCTCTCCTTTAGACGAGATCCGACCGGAAACCTGGTCGTGGCCAAGCCCTCCGCTAAAGAAAACGGCTCCGCAGCTACGACCATACTTCAGTCGCATCTGGATATGGTGAACGAAAAGAACGCCGACGTAGAGCACGACTTCACCAGGGATCCCATTTCTCCTCGCCGAGAAGAAGACTATCTGTATGCGACAGGAACAACGTTGGGTTCGGATAACGGGATAGGAGTGGCTTCTACGCTGGCGGTCATGGAAAGCTCATCCATCCAGCACGGTCCCATGGAGTTACTCTTTACCGTAGACGAGGAGACGGGACTGACGGGCGCCGCCGGCCTCCAGCCCGATTTCCTGAAGGGCCGTCGCCTGCTGAATCTCGACAGCGAAGAAGAAGGGGCAGTCTACATTGGATGTGCTGGAGGCGCCGGGACAAACCTGCAACTTGCCCTGAGCTACACCAAGCCCAGGGCCAAATCGTTGCCACTGGAAATACAGCTGGCCGGTCTGCGAGGCGGGCACTCAGGTGCAGAAATCCACCTCCAGAGAGGCAACGCCATAAAGCTTCTGGGACGAATGCTCAGCAACGCTCGGAAGCGCTACCCTTTTCAGCTGGCCGGCTTCCAGGGTGGCAATATGCACAATGCCATTCCCCGGGAGGCATTCGCCCAGGTCTATATCGCATCGCAGAAAAGAGATCTCCTTGAGGAAATCCTTGGAGACCAGCTGGCAGCGATCCAGGAAGAATTCCGATCCGTCGACCCCGACATGCGTCTATCAATGAATGATCTTGCACCGAGCGAACAGGTTTTTGATAGCGAAAGAGTTTTTGATCGGGAGACCTCAACAAAAGTCCTGCACCTGCTGAATGCTCTACCTCACGGAGTTATCTCGATGAGCTACGACATTCCAGACCTGGTAGAGACCAGCTCAAATCTGGCCACCGCCAAAGTCGAGGATGATCGTCTAAAGGTTCACCTCAGCAACCGGAGCTCAGTCGCCTCAGCTCTGGACGCCATCCAATCCCGGATAGCCGCCATAGGGGAGCTTGCCGGTGCGGAAGTTGAAGAACTAGAAGGATATCCTGGCTGGAAACCGAACCTCGATTCTCCGCTTCTGAAGACGGTGGAAGAAGTCCACGCGCGCATTATGGGCTCAAAGCCCGAGGCCAAGGCAATACACGCCGGCCTGGAATGCGGAATCATCGGAGAGCACTACGCCGGTATGGACATGGTTTCGATCGGACCCCTGATCGAGTTCCCTCACTCACCCGACGAGCGCGTTCAGATCAGCTCTGTGGGCTCCTTCTACGGGCTCCTGACGGCGATCCTGGAGGAGCTGGCTGAGTAGTGAGTCAGTGGAGTCAGTGAGCAGTAGGTCGGTGATCAGGGGTGACGGGTTCTTAGTCGACCAAAGATGAATCTTCGATAGACTGGTCATGACTGACTGAAGATATCGCTAACCTCTCCGTGCTCACCGACCTACTGCTCACTGAACCACTGGCCGACTCCCGAGCAACGCTCCCTCCGCGCGCATCGCGTGGACTGCCTTGTCAAAGGCTTCGATGGTGAAGTCTATATCGTCGTCGGTATGGGCCGCGGTCGGACGCCAGCTCCACCCCCCTTGAACATCGACACCCTCGTTGAGAAGTGCCTTGCGGAAATGGCTCATCACCTTGACGTCGTTTGCTTCCTTTAGCTGGTCGTGAGGCGTGGCGCAGATCCCGTCCTCGTCGAAGTCCGCTTCCAACCCGAATGCGACAAACAGGTTGGAGCAGACATTGTAGGCAAATCCCCCCTCGCCCCGACTCAGGACATCGTCGATGCCCAACTTGAGACGCTCGGCAAGGGCATCGGCACGGTCGTTGATCGGTTCGCTAGAGAGGATCTCTAGTGCGGTGGTGCCGGCGCTAGCGGAAAGAGGGTTGGCATTGAAGGTACCCGGATGAGCCACCCGCCGGGTCGTGTCCCATTCAGAATCCTCGCGGTGCTGAATCATGTCGAGGATGTCGGCCCTCCCGACGACTGCACCCCCGGGCAGCCCGCCCGCCATGATCTTGGCATGCGTGCTCATGTCTGGAGTGACGCCATAGTGGAGTTGGGCTCCGCCTCGAGAGACTCGAAAACCGGTGATCACCTCGTCGAAGATGAGAATCACCCCGTGACGCCGAGTCACTTCGCGCAGCTCTCGCAAGAGGCTCGGCTTTAGCGGAAACATGCTGCCGAGAGCACCGGTCGGCTCCAGAATCAAAGCCGCGATATCCGAATCCTTCCCTAAAATTTCCTCCACTTGCGCGATCTCGGGCTTGACGACCATCACGGATCCGGCCGTTCCCGCCGGAACGCCAGGGCCTCTCTGGGTCTCGTCGACGACCGCATAATCATTCCACCCGTGGAAGTGACGTTCGAACTTCAGCAACTTGTCCTTACCCGTGAAAGCCCGGGCCAGACGAAAAGCCATGAGCGTGGCCTCGGTTCCCGAAGAGACGAACCTGACCCTTTCGGCGCACGGCACCAGACCCCTGATGGCTTCGGCCCAGCGAATTTCCAGTTCGGTACTGCCACCCAGGTGGGTCCCCTTCTCCATCTGCTTTTTCACCGCGTCCACAATGGCGGGATGGCTATGCCCCAGAATCACAGCACCGTGTCCCACCACGTAGTCTACGTATCGCTTCCCATCGACGTCCCACTTGTAGGCGCCCTCTGCTTGGCTCATATAGACCGGAAATGGAGTGATCCATCGAGAATCATGGGTGACACCGTCCGGGAAGGATTGGCGGCCGGCCACGGCTATTCGAGCCGATCCAGGATGGTCTTGGGTAAAGCGATCATCAATCGTCAACATCTCTCAGCTCCGTGAGTTGTAAAGGGATCTGTACCGGGTTTCAAATCGCCACCATCATAGGGCGATGGCCGGCCCAGTTCAATCAAGACTTCAGGGGCACCTCGGGCTTGTTGTGGCGTTTGTGGTAGAAGAAGAAGGAGGAGCACGCGATGGACACTACAGCTAGGGTGGGCAAGAAGCCTTCTGTCATCAATCTGGTGCTTCTGATCGGCCTACTCGTGGGCCTCTCGCTGCTGCTCGCCTGGACCTCTCCTGCTCGGGCACGAGTGACCCTGGTCGATGCCGGCTCGGGGAAGCCGGTTCCGGGTGTCCTGCGGGTGATGGCAACGGATGAGTTCAGGCCTCTCTCGCTGAAAGGGCTGCTACCGAGAGGCCAGGGCATGGAAGAGACCAAGGATCCCAGTGGCTCCCTCTATTCCATTCTGGAATGGTATGCGCTTCCAGCGGCCGCCGAGGTACCGCTACCCAGGAAGCAGATCGTCCTGGAGGCGTTCTCGGGGCTGGAAAGCGAACTGGCTCGAGTGGATCTTGATCTGCGGGAGTCCGTACCTGAGAACGTCATCGTACCCATGAGATTCTTCAGTCAAGTGTCCAAAGACCGCTGGTTCGGAGGCAATACCCACCTCCACCTGAAGGATCTCGACGCTGAAAGCACCCAGCGCTACCTCTCGGAAATTCCGTATGTCGACAGACTGGATCTTCTATTCATTTCCCACCTCAAACGGGCGATCTGGCCCTCCAAGCCCCGAGGAAGCACCCGCGATGACGAAAGCTACAGCACCAACAGTTACCCCGTCGGTGAGCTGGGCCGCTTGCGCAAGGGAGGTCCCCTCCTTTCCAATGGAGAAGAACACCGGAACAACCTACCCGGGGGGACTGGCTTCGGGCACGTGATGCTGCTGGGGGTCCAGGAGCTGGTACGACCGGTCAGCATCGGTCCTCAGATCGAAGGGGAGGGAAGTGACGGCACTCCTCTACAGAACGGAATCCTCGAAGCCAGAAAACAGGGAGGAACCACTATCTGGTGCCACAATCAGTACGGCTGGGAGGACGTCCCGAACTTCGTTGCCGGCAACCTGGACGGCCTCAACTTGTTCGACGGCGGCGGAAACGATGGGAATTCCTATGACAACTGGTACCAATTCCTCAATGCCGGCCTTCAGGTTCCCGTATCCAGCGGGACTGACTGGTTCATGTATGACCTGTCCAGAGTCTATGTCCGGGTCGAGCCTACTCTTTCTGCCAAGAGCTGGCTTGAGGCTCTGGCGTCAGGCTACACCTTCATCACCAGCGGTCCCCTGCTGGAGTTCAAGGTCCAGGGAAAGGGCGTGGGAGAAGTGGTACCGCTGCAGCAGCCAGGTAAAGTCCGGGTCATGGGTTCGGCCAAGGGTCGGCGACCCTTTGGCAAACTCGAACTGGTGCAGAACGGTAGGGTCGTCCACCAGATTGAGTCAACTCCGGAAGAAGGGCATTTCAGGGCTGACCTGGAGTTCGAACTCCAGGTCGACGTTCCCAGCTGGCTCGCGCTCCGGACAGCAGGCCCCGGAACCAGCTACTACGGATGGCCTTTGTTTTCCCATACCTCAGCGACCTACATTTCCATCAAAGGCAAGATGCGTCGGAGTGGCGAGGCTCGGAACGCCTTGATCAGCGAGATGGAGGAAGCCCTGGCCGACATCCAGCGAAAGGCCATCTTCTTCTCCGGGGAAGAGCGGCAGCGAGTTCTTCGTGTGTATCAACGGGGCATCGAGGCGCTCCGGATATCAGCCGGTGGATAGGACAGTATAGCCACCAAACCCCAACCCCTGCGAGACGCTTATTCTGCGTCAGTCGGGACTTTGCTATTGACTTTCGACTCCATTTCTTGAATATGGATAGAGACAGTTTCTAGGCATGCGAGGCTGGGAACAGAAACCAGACACGAGTGTCGAAACCGGGGCTCGTGTCAAAGATCAGGTCTCGATAACAGGAGGCGAGTGACGAACCTTGAAGGCAATTGATTATGCATCTCCCCGGACATTGGCCGAGGCGGTAGCGCTGCTGGCTGAGGGGAACGGTCAGGCTCGAGTGCTGGCCGGCGGAACCGACGTGATTGTTCAGGTCCGCGAAGGAATGCGCGACCTGGACCTGCTAGTGGACGTCAAGAACATTCCCGAGGTCAACGAGCTTTCGTACGATTCTGAGCAGGGATTGGTTCTGGGTGCGGCGGTTCCCTGCTGCCAGGTCTGCGAAGATCCCGAGGTCTCGGCAGCCTACCCCGGAATAATCGATGCGGCCTCGTTGGTCGGGGGCACAGCGATTCAAAACCGGGCTTCCCTCGGTGGCAATCTCTGTAATGGCTCTCCCGCTGCCGATACCATCCCGCCGCTGATCGTGCACCACGCGATCTGCCGGATCATGGGACCAGGGGGACAAAGAGAGCTTCCGGTTGAGCAGTTTTGTGCCGGTCCGGGACGGACTGTGCTGGAACCCGGCGAGATCCTGGTTTCGTTTCATATTCCAGCTCCATCGAGCACTTTCGGAGCTCACTACCTCCGTTTCATACCTCGAAACGAAATGGACATCGCAGTGGTGGGCACCGGATCTTCGGTACTACTCGACGATGCGGGCACGACCTTTGTCTCCGGCAGAGTTGCCCTGGGTGCAGTAGCGCCCACTCCGCTGCTGGTCGAAGAAGCCAGTCAGCTGCTGTCTGGTAGCCCAGTCAACGACGAGACAATCAAGCGGGTGGCCGCAGCTGCCCGCCGAGCCGCCCGGCCCATTTCGGACATTAGAGGCACGGTCGAACAGCGGAAACATCTCTCCGCTGTCCTCACCCGCCGTACCTTGAAAAAAGCAATTGCGAGAGCCAAAGGAGACAGTGCTTAATGAGCACCGCAGTCAGCAGTACAAAGACCCACGTCAGCACTCAGATCAACGCCGAAAACGTCGAATTCCTGTGCGAGCCACGGCAAAGTCTGCTCGAGGCCTTGCGCGATGTCCTGTTCCTCACCGGAACCAAGGAAGGCTGCAACAACGGCAATTGTGGCGCCTGCAGCGTCATCATGAACGGCCGTCTCGTCAACTCTTGCGTCGTAATGGCAGCAGAGGCTGAAGGGGCCGAGATTACAACCATCGAGGGGATTGCCACTAACGGACACCTTCACCCCCTACAGACCAGTTTCCTGGAGAACGCGGCCCTTCAGTGTGGCATCTGTACCCCCGGTTTCATCGTCGCGGCGAAGGCCCTACTGGATCGCAATCCCAATCCATCCGAGGATGAAATCCGACTCTGGCTGGCCGGTAATCTGTGCCGCTGTACCGGTTACGACAAGATTATCCGTGCAGTCCAAGACGTAGCAGGGGGGCCCAACGGCGAGTAACGAAACCAACCCAAGTATGTGAACCGCCGAGAGCGAACCCGACTGACCGCTTCGCATCGGCTGAAAAGCTCTGTTCCTGACCCGGCCCAAGGCCAAAGGGAGTTCAAACCATGGCAGATTTTCCCAAGCCCGAAGCAGACACCCAGTACAAAGTCATCGGTACCCGCCCCATTCGCCATGACGGCGTGGACAAGGTGACCGGTCGCGCCCAATACGGCGCCGACGTTCATCTCACCGGAACACTGCACGGAAAGATTCTTCGCAGTCCTCACGCTCATGCTCGCATCCGATCCATCGACACCAGTGAGGCCCAGAAACTGGAGGGCGTTTATTCCGTTATCACTGCGGCAGAACTGCCGGACCCCGGCGACAAGATCGCCGACCTGGGAGAGGGATCATCTCCCCTGCGCCACCTCAGCGGAAACGTTTTAGCTCGCGAAAAGGCGCTTTATCAAGGCCACGCAATCGCTGCTGTCGCTGCTAGCAACCCTCATATCGCCGAGGAAGCTGTCAAGCTGATCAAGGTTGACTACGAGGTTCTCCCTCCTGCGGTCAACGTGCTGGATGCCATGAAGGACGATGCTCCCCTTCTGGACAAGACCCTACGCACCAAAAAACCATTTGGCGAGGTCGGTGACAAACCCACCAATACTGCCGAACACATTCACTTCAGCCTGGGAGACCTGGAGAAAGGGTTCGCCGAGGCCGACGTCATTGTTGAACGAGTCTTCGATACCGCCACGGTCCATCAGGGATACATCGAGCCTCATACATCGACCGCCCTGTGGAATGCAGACGGCAACTTGACCGTGTGGACATGCACTCAGGGATCCTTCGCCTGCCGTGCCCAGCTGGCAGAGATTCTGGGAACTCCGATATCTAAGGTCAAAGTAGTACCCACAGAGATCGGCGGGGGCTTCGGCGGCAAAATCAACTGCTATCTGGAACCGGTCGCCGCCCTGTTGTCCCGCAACACCGGTCACCCGGTCAAGTTAGTCATGACCCGGGAAGAAGTGTTCAACGGCAGCGGTCCCACTCCCGGCACGAACATGCGCGTCAAGATGGGAGCCAAGCAGGACGGGACCCTCACAGCTGCCTCCGCCTGGTTGGCCTTCGAGGCCGGAGGCTTCCCTGGTTCCCCGGTAGGCGCCGGCTGCATGTGCGTCTTCGCTCCTTACAACATCCCCAATGGCCAGATTGATGGCTTCGATGTGCTTGTGAACAAGCCCAAGAGTTCCGCCTATCGCGCTCCTGGAGCAACCCAGGCAGAGTTTGCCAGCGAGACGGTCGTGGATGAGATCTGTGAGAAGATCGGGATGGATCCGTTGGAGTTCCGGCTGAAGAACGCGTCCAAGGAAGGCGACCGTCGGATCGACGGCCCGGTGTGGCCTCGCGTTGGCAACATAGAAACACTCGAGACAGTAAAGAACCATCCCCATTACTCGGCACCGCTGGAGGGTCCGAATCGCGGCCGCGGGATTGCTTCAGGATTCTGGTTCAACGTGGGCTTGAAGTCGGCGGTCAACGCCAGCGTCAACCCGGATGGGACCGTCGCTCTGGTGGAGGGATCCACCGATATCGGAGGCACCCGTACCTCGGTGGCGATGCAGCTGGCCGAAGTCCTGGGCATCGCAGCCGAAGATGTCCACCCAACCGTGGTGGATACGGACTTGATTGGCTTCACCGATGTCACCGGTGGGAGTCGCGTCACCTTCTCTACCGGCTACGCAGCCTACGAGGCAGCACAAGACATCAACCGGCAGATGGCCGAGCGAGCCGCCCTCATATGGGAGGTTCCAACCGAGAGTATCGAAGTCCGGGATGGTGGCTTCCACAGCAATGGCAACTCGATAAGCTTCAAGGAGCTGGCTGCCAAGCTGGATGAAACCGGTGGCACCATCATCGGCAAAGCCGCTGTGGACCCCAAGGGTGTCGGCGGTGCCTTCGCAACTCAAGTCGCCGATGTCGAAGTAGATCCCGACACGGGCAAGGTCCAGATCCTGCGTTGGACCATCTTCCAGGATGCTGGGAAGGCTATCCATCCCAGCTACGTCGAAGGTCAGATGCAAGGTGGAGCTGTCCAAGGGATCGGCTGGGCCCTGAACGAAGAGTACATGTACAACGAAAAGGGCGAGCTGAAGAATGCCAGCCTGCTCGACTACCGCCTTCCAACCAGTCTGGATCTTCCCATGATCGACACCGTAATCGTGGAGGTCCCCAATCCGGGCCATCCTTTCGGGGTGCGCGGAGTCGGCGAAGTCCCGATCGTTGCACCACCGGCCGCGATTGCCAACGCGATCCACCAGGCTGTGGGAGTCCGCATGGAGCGGCTGCCAATGAATCCGGCGGCGGTACTGAACGCTGTAATCAACAAGGGAAACGGCTCGGACTAGCCACTGGAGCGTTGGAAAAAGACCAACGTGATCAGGGAAGACAACCAGAGCGTCGCTTGGGACAGCGGGATCCCTTGCTGCCGATCTTTTCGCGATCTGCTCTCATGCCCACTGTGTGGATTCCTCCACCTATGCGCGACTTGACCGAGAGGCGGGATCAGATTTCTGCCCAGGGCCGGACCATACGCGAGGTAATCGCCTGGCTGGAGTTGAACTACCCCGGTATTCAAGCCCGGCTCTGTGAGAAAGACAGACTCAGACCAGGTATCGCCGTCTCAATCGATGGGATCATCTCCCCGGAAGGCATCCGTACCAAGATCGAAGAGACGAGTGAAGTCCATTTTCTTCCTGCCATAAGCGGGGGAAGCGCACTCTAACTGGAAAATGTGGGCCAAGTGCTTCCCTATTTTGAACGTCATCATGTTGTGGCTCTTCGTGGCTGCCATTGCCCTGCAGTACAACGATCCCGACCCCTATCTCTGGATGCCGATCTACGGCCTGGCGGCACTCTGGTCGACGATGTTTCTGTTGAAGAGGGGCTTGCCGCGACTGGCCGTCAGGATCTTTTCTACTCTCTGCCTGCTCGGCGTCGCCTATCTGGGAATCACGATTTCAATTCAAACAGAGCCAGCCGCTGTCGAACAATTCTCTGAGTTCGGTGGTCTGCTGCTCACCTCGGCGTGGAGCATGGCCGTCCTGGCAATGAACCCCGCACGAAAAGGCTGCTAAGAGGGAACGAAGCATGGAGTATCCGGTTCTCATCATCATCGTCTACGGAGTGCTGGTAGGATTAGGCGGAATCCTCGGATACGTCAAGGCTAAGAGCATTCCCTCCCTGGTTTTCGGTCTGGCTTCAGGAATCGCCCTAATGATTTGCGGATGGCTGGCTTCCACCCACAATGTGAACGGGATCAGAGGAGCCATCGGCATCGGCTTGCTTTTGGGGGTCTTTTTCGGCCTCCGCTACGCGCGCACCCGCAAGCTCATGCCCACCGGACTCATGACCGTGCTGAGTCTCCTCGCAGTGATCCTCTTGCTCGCGGACACGCTGGGTTAAAACTGCATCAACAAGAAGAAGCTGCCAGAATCAGTATCTGGCAGATCATTCGCCTGTAGGATGGGCACTCTTGCCCGTCGGGGTCCTCGACGGGCAGGAGTGCCCGTCCTACAAGGGTCAGGCTGCTATCAATGTTCGTGGTAACTCCGACCCTACGATCCTGATTGTTGGAAATCTTACAAATCTTGACCCACCATCAGCTGCAGCAGCCTCAGTAGTTTCCTCCCGATTCTAGTCTTGTCTGACCCCTTTCACTTGAAAATCGACGCTAGATCAAGTTGAATCGCATGGTTGGTCAGCGCGAGAGTGCATCCCAGCCTTCAGGGTCGGACCCTGAAGTTCCCGCTCTCCTATGTCGCCGGGTCAATATGGGTATTGCAGCACTCATTCTAGGCTTCTTTGTGCTCGTGTTAGGGAGTTCTCCTGTCCACTCAGGACCCTGGAAGCCCGATCACACAGGTGCTTCTCTGAGGCAGCTTCGGCTCCGCGCCATTTCGGACCTCCAAAAGATCCCTGCTAACGACCGCCAGGTTCAAGAGACGATTCGGGAGGCTATTGAGGACATCACCGAGAGCATCTCTCGCCATGGCCAGGAGCATTTCTTGACCGGAGCTCAGATTCTTTCGGCTCCCCATGGGAAAAGAGTCTTTCAAAATTCGAAACAGGCGTGCAGCGCCTGCTCAAGGGGGTCGGAAATAAGGCGATCGGAGACTCCGGAAAGACCGTCTACAAACAGGTTGTTGACATGCTGCTCCGCTCCGACTCATCGATCGCGGAACGCTGCGTCCTGACGGCAGAGCGTCTGTCAGAACTCCAGCCAGGAAGCAAAAAATGGGCTAGGAGCGCACGCGAGCGATACGAAAAGGCGCTTCAGGAAACCGACGCTGCCAGGGCTGCAGACGGTTTCAAGAACGCCTGGGACACTGCTCAGGAGTGGTGCGATTCAGGAGTCTCCTGACAACGGCATTTCGAGACGGCCCCGATCCCTTCTCTCCCCACCGTGGCCCCAATACCCTCTCGCTAACTTTCGAGATCCTCGAGCAAGGCCGATTCTCCCTCGAGTTCGTTCAGATCATCCAGGAATCCAGGAGTGGTGCCACCGTGCGCAAACTGATCAACAGTCCATGGGACGGCAGAAACGGTGAGGCAAGCTGGTTCGGGACGGGAAACACAACTACATCGCCTACGGACAGCTTCTCAGCCCTCGATCGGTAAAGGACAAGAAAAAGAAGCAAAGCAAAGAAGACGAGGAAAAGAGACTCCGAATCAGGCCATCTTCGTTTCCAGTCTCCGGCACCATTCTGGTCGACAAGACTCCGCCCGTAATCAAACATGAGGTGACTCCGGTGCGGAATGAGCTCGGCTGGCATAGGGATGAGGTGTCGGTGTCCTTCAAAGCCATTGACAGGCTCTCTGGGCTCGCGAGCACGAGTCCGGCCGTTGTGCTCAACAGTGAAGGCAGAGAGCAAATCGTCACAGGGATGGCCACAGATCGCGCGGGGAACCGAGCCGACCTGGAGGTGTCTCTAAATCTTGACCTTCACCCGCCCATCCTCCGAATCCTGGGACCCAACAGCGACGTCACGCTGAACACTCCTTCGCTGACTATAACCGGATCCGCTATCGATCCCTTTCTGGTTTGGATGCCGTAACCTGTAACGGAACCTCAGCCCAAATGACCAGTGTTATCTTCACCTGCGAGCTAACCTTGCAGCTGGGCACCACGAAGATCCAGATCCAGGCCACCAACAAGGCTGGCAACGTGGCGGATTCCGCGATCACCGTCCACAGAATATCGGAATAGGATTGTCCGGTTACTGAAAGTGCAAGCGCGGCGAAGCGTTACCGATTTCGCCTAACCCGGTTACGGTAGAGCCCTGGATCCACCACATCAGACATCCCGTCGACGCGCAGCCCTCCCCCCAGGAACGCATTAACGCGCGCTGCAGCACCCGCTGCGTCGCTGATCACGCTCCCGTAGGCAACCTCCAACACCTCAAAGTTAGGACGAACCTGAAGCCACCTGTGCGTCAGTCTCAAATGTCTTTCGAAGGCACCCACAATCTGATCGTCAGGGCTGATGACAGGATCCGGTTCCCTCCGTCTCAGCATCTTGTTCTGGGACGCCACCACTTCTCGAAGATCACGATCCATGAAGATGATTTTGTAGTAGTAGGAATCGGGCAGTTCCTTGAGCAATTCGGAAATGACCTTGACGGCCTTGCCCTGCGCCGAGGCTAGCCACGATTTATCTGGCCGCTCTAGCAGTTGCTTCGTCGGCTCGAACTCATGGTAGCCTTCGGGATTGTCCACATCCGGCTCCCGGACCCGATCTTCCAGCAGTGCAACACCACCGGCAGCCAGCATGCTCATCATCACCGAGGTCCCCGATCTCGGCAGGCCTGAAACCACGATAATGGGCTCCCCAAGCTTTCGCCTCAGGTAGATTCTCTGGAATCGTCGAAACAATCCTTCCTCCTGGTCAGTCCTGTCCCCAGCCACGTATCGTAAATAGTGGGCAGTGGGCAGTGAAGAATGGTGCCATTACTCAGTGGCCAGTTTTTCACGTCCCTTATTCTCTCCATTCCATACGATCTGCTCTATCTCGTCCTCTGCCTCTTCACTGCTCACTGCTTACTGTCCCCAACGTTAGATTTCGACTCCAAGCGGACGTCGGAACACGAAGGCGGAGGCTACTGATAGCAGAAAAAATAAAACCAACCAGTGTAAATCGCAGCCCAGAATTTCCAGGGACAGCTGCGGATAACTCACCCCTACCACATCGATCCGGGAATCCAGAGGGATTGGTGCTTCACCCGGAAACTGGATCAAGTGCAGTAGAGATCGAGTCCGGAAAGGAGAAACAGCTCCCCACCTCTCTCCCGCATAGAGTTCCTTTTCGATCGTGTCTTCCCCTACCTGAATTCTCAGCTTGTGTTGTCCAGCCCGCTCGGCCCGAACCCGCCAGGACACCTCATTGTTCGCTACGATCCGCACCGGGGGCGTTTCGACTGTGACCCCATCAGATGCCACCAACTCCATCTTCTGCTCCAGATCCAACCCCGAGGCCAGCTTGACCTTGACTATTGCCGAGGTGCCCAGGGGAAGCGGCGCTCGCTCGAAATGGAGGTTCAGATGGATCACGATGACCAGCAGTGGGGGAATCACGACCAACATCGGAAGCAGCGAGTGTTTGAGGTAGATGAGTGTCTCTCGAAGGATTCGTGCCTGCAGTCCCAACACGACTCTGACGTTGTGTTGGAAAAGCCTAACTCCCAGCAGGTTTCCCTGGATGCCTTTCTTGACTCGACGGATACTGTCCTGATTGGAAACCCTGCCGAAAACCCAGAGCATGGCCAGTCCTGTCAGGAAGGACAGCAACAACAAGGGCCAGATCGGATCGACCCCTCGAAAGGGTCGGAGCAAGAGGCTGAATACAAAGACCAGCCAACGGTTCAGGAACTCGACGACGAATAGAGAGGCTTCTGCCATGAGTGGCCGTTTTCGAACTGAGACGGGGTAGACTACGAGATGTAGCCCAGCCCTTTGAGCCTATTCTTGATTTCCTCTTCGGAGGAGGCGTCTTCCAGTTTGGCCAGCTCCTTCTCCAGAGCATGGGTCACAAACTCCTCCGCGGACGAGTATCCGGCCAACTCGGAGTACTTCTTGACCTTTTCGAATAAGGCCCGATCCAACTTGATCTTGGGTCCAAACATCTTCTACTCCACGGGTCCGAGGCAATCTTGCCCCACCATTTCAGGTGACTTTTGGATCCCGTATTCATCCAGCACTGCCACCGTCAAGTCTACCAGAGACGGTTCCTCCAATATGATCTTTCGATTGCTGATCAGTACTCCGGGGACCAGTCGCGAATCGATGCTGTGATCCCCGCTCCAGGCATCGGTGTTATCAAGGAAGAGATCGGCAGGAAAATCACCCAGAGGACTTTCCCAGGAGCTGCGATAACCACGACTGTACCCGACAATCAGATCCGGACCCTGATCCAGGAACGGCCCCTTGAAGTCCCGCCGGCTGCGTACCACCCGGCTGATAGGATGGAGACCATTGGCGGGATCGATCATGCTCAGGAGATCCTCTTCCAGCCGTTCCAGGAGGTCGGCATAATCCATCCCCTTCGCCACCACTCCATCCCTTTCCCGACCCTCGAGATTGATATAGACTCCGTTGAGGCCGAGGGCGTAGGCAGTGGTCCCTCTCCAATTCACATTCTGGAAGAACGGTTGGGGCCCCCGCGGTTTGGGCCTGATGAACTTCACATACCCACGGTCATGCAGCCAGGAATTGAGATTGACCTGACGGTAGAAGGGTGCGAAGCCATGATCAGAAAGAATGATCAGAGTCGTATCGTCATCGAGCTTCTTTAAAATCTCGGCTACCACTTCATCCATCTGTTGATACATGGTACGGATCCCATCTTTCAGATCCTGGTCGGCCTCATAGCCCGGATGCTCAGGATCCATGTACCGCCAAAACATATGGGAGATCTGATCGATTCCAGAGAAATAGTAGAACAAAAGACCTTCGTCGAAATCCTTGAGCAAATGTTCCAACGCCCGCTTCTGTTCTGCGAAAACCGATTGGCTCTGAACCCAGAATTCCTTCGCATCAAACACGCCTGAGGAGAGCGCCTTGGTATCCTCAGCCAGCTCCTGAGTGTAGAAATAGCCCAACTCCTCGGCCAACTCGGCAGACCACCCCTCCGGCTGGGATATCGGCATGACGGGCTCTCTCGGATTGATCTGGAGTGGGGTCACGTAGAGCCGAAACTGCGGACGGACGCGCTGCAAGTAGAAGCGCGCCGTCGCACTGATGCTGGAGAGGTAGGGGACGGCTTCAAACTCGAGCCGGATCCACTCGCTCCACTCTCCCTCTTTCAGAATGAACTCCTGGTCCTGAACCAGGAACTTAGCCACCGCTTCTTGCGGATCCAGGAATACCTCAAAGGGCAGATCGAGCTCCGGGTTCCGGTGTCCGCCATCGGGCTGCTCAACCCTCCGATACGGGTTCCCAGGACCCCGCAGCTTTGCCTCAACCCGGTTGTCACGTACCTGTACGGTGGCGATCCTGCCACCACCGACATCCCGAGTACCCTCGGCTGGACTGCTGGTGAAGAAGGAGAAGGTACCGGGTGTTCCCAAAAGGTCAGGGGTCCCCATTCCTGAAAGAGCCCTTCCCTCGCCCTGCGGTGGAAAATTGACCGGCATTCGAAAAACGGTTGTCGGGATCCCCTTTTCCTGAAGCAGCTGCCAGAATGGCTTCCCTTCGCGGAGCAACTCGACTCGTCCCCCCGACAGCGGAAGCACCCAGGATCCGATCGCAAGACTTCTGTCCGAGGGTATCGCTTTGGATATTGAGAACTCTGGCAGAAGGGTCTTGGGGTCGCGATGTACAAAGTCGAAAATGGCATGGCCTCCGGCGTCCATTCCGGTGATGAACGCCGACCAGGCTACCGGGCTGAGCGGAGGCATGACCGTCCGCAGAGGCTTGAAGTGACCTTTCTGGGCCAGAGCTTGAAAGTTAGGGAGCCGGCCCTGATCAATGAAACGACGCAGTAATACAGGGTCGAGCCCATCAATTCCCAGGATGAAGACCTTACGATAGGGGACTCTCTGCAGGGAACTGCAGGCAGACAGCAGAAGAGTAAGAATCAGAAGGCCGACAAAAGAACGGTGGATCGACTGCAGCATCGGCCTCAGATCTCGATCCCCAGGGCTTTGCCGTCACAATAAGCGGGGACGCCAATCCCAAACAGATCCAGGACGGTGGGCCCGATGTCCATGATGCTGGCCTCGGCATCCGCTATCTTTCTGTTGCAGAAGAGGATTCCAGGAACATCGTCGGGATTCATGCAGTGGTCGCCACTCCAATTCTTCGTATTGTCCTCGAAGACCGAGGTCGTAACGGCTCCGGTGGCACTACTCCAGGAACTTCGGTAACCAGGACAAAAGCCCGTGATCAGGTCCGGCCCTTCCGCTGCATAGGGTCCCCGATAAGCTTCGGCAGTGTCGTGCACCCTCCGAACCACCTGAGATTCCTGGTTGCCATCGCGTAGTTGCTCCAGACCCTCAACGATCCCTTCTTTAACCTCTCTGGCCTCGTCACCGGGCGCCACTATTCCCTGGGCCTCGCGGCCGGCCAGATTCAAGTAGATCCCTCCTAGACCAACGGCATAAGCACGGGTCTTGCTCCAGTCAACCCCCTGAAACCACTCCGCGCCAGTAGGTCCATCATGAACCGTGAGATAGCCGTTCTGGTGAAGCCAGGAATTGAGGTTCACGCCCCGCTGAAACGACTTGAAACCGTGATCGGAGAGCACGATGACCAGGGTATCATCAGAGACCGAAGTCAAGACTCGTCCGACCAACTCGTCCATTCTCTGATAGAGCTTCTGGATCTCGTCTCGATGCTTAAGGGTCTCCCTGCCCACGTTGGCCGGGTGATCCTCTACCAGATAGCGCCAGAACATGTGCTGCAACCGGTCCGTGATATCAAAGACACAAACGACGGCACCCCGTTGTGTCTTCTCGATGGCATCGAAGAACATCCGCTCGCGCTCGTCGTGGATCAGATAGGCCTGCTTGAGAAAGGCCTCTTCATCAAGCACACCCTCGTTGAGGGCCCAGGTGTCCTCGGCTAGACCCAAGGTCGAAAACCGCCCCTGAGTCTTCGATAAATAGACCGAGTAGGTTGGAGGATGCGAAATCGGCATCGCAGGACGCTCCGGGTCCAGGTTGACAGGCGAAGCGTAGAGCTTCAGATGGGGCGCACCTTCTCTGAGATAGAATCGACACATCCCGCTGATCTTCATTCCCAGCCCGGCCTTGAACTTCAAGGGGATCCAGGGAGTGAACTCACCCAGGGGAAGCGGATACTGCTTCCCCTGAATAGCCAGAATCACCTCTCCGGTCTCTGGATCGAGATTCAGATCGAAGGCAATCCTCATTTCCATCGGGTCCCGCAGCAGCGGATTTTCAGGGCCCGGCACATAGGAATGGACCTGTCCCGACTCTATCTTGACCGAAATCCGGGTCCCTCCGGTCAAGCTGCCTCTCTCGGTCGGATCGCTACTGTAGAAGGTAAAGGTTCCTAGCGTCCCCTTCAGATCGGGCACCGACATGGCCGAGAGCAATAGGCCATTAAACTTCTCCGGGGGAAAGCTGGTGGGCACCCGAAGGACCGTGCTGAAGACACCATGGTCCCCTAGAATCTTCCAGAAAGAACGGCTCCGACGCTCGAACTGAATTCTCGGTTTGCCTACGGGAATTCGGTACTTGCCGATGTTGAGGTTTCTTGCTGGAGGCGAAATCTCCGCAGAACAGAGTTTGGGCAGATAAGACCTACGGTCTGGAACCAGAAAATCAAAGACTTTGTGGTATCCGGGATTGCACCCCGTCTGAAAGGAAGACCAGGCGACCGGGGACTCCGCCGGAAGGCTCGTCGCCAAGCGACGATACGCCCCCTCACCCGCCAGGCGCTCGAAGTTTGGCAGCAGGCCTTCCGCCATGAACCGATCGGTAAGCTCGGGATCCTGTCCATCCAGCCCCAGGATAACGACCTTGCGAACCCGGCTCCTGCGCAGCACCTTTCTTCCACGGAGCGTTTGGATGACCCAACGGAAGGGCCAGGTCAATAGCGCCAGCAGCGCTAACGCAAAAGAGGCCAGCACGACGAAGAAGGAGGAGACGAAGGCGATCCCGGCCCCTGGCCCAATATACGCTTCCGCCGAATCGGGAAAGAGCAAGAGGGAGACGAGCGCCAAGACAGCCGTCGCAAACCAACGACGTAATGGCTTTTCGGATTTGCGATTCGAACCCAACATGGTTTAGTACACTGGAACGTAAATACTGCAACGTTTGTGGCGAGCGCGACGGCGTCGAGTTTTCGAAGCGACGACGCTCTCAATGCCTCGTATCATGAAGGAGGAGCGACAAAGAAATCGGCCTGTCCCGTAGCCACCCGTAGGGCAGACGGGGGTTGCGGACGATCTCAGCGTTCGTCGTCGTCGAAGATGGCCAAACATCGTCTTCCTCCTCCTGCCTTGATCTCGCCTCGCAAGCCCCATCTGAAAACGTTGCAGTATTTGCGTTCCAGTGTACTTAGGCAACCTGCAAGGTAAGCCGAAACATCGTACCCTGACCGACCTTGCTCTCGACTTCTATCTTCCCACGGTGATCTTGGATGATTTGATACACGATTGATAGCCCAAACCAGTCCCGATGCCAGACTGTTTGGTGGTGAATCCGGGATCGAAGATACGTTCGAGATTCTCCTCCGGAATGCTACTCCTGTATCGCGAATCTCAATAATGGAGGACTCATTCTCAAGCCGAGTCCCGATCAGGATCTGGCCCTGGCCTTGGATGGCATGAGCGGCGTTCACCAGAAGGTTCATGAACGCCTGCTTGAGCCGGTTTAGAAAGTAGTTGATTCGGGGAATATCGCCGTAATCTTTCTGGACCTCGATCCGAGTCTTGAACTCGTGCCACACAAGCGTCAGAGTGTTTTCGATCCCTTCGTGAATGTCCACTTCGTCCAGTTCAGCCTCGTCCAGGCGGGCAAACCGGCGCAGGCTGTCGACGATCGTGAGAATGCGCTTGGTGGCGGTTTCATTGATGATATTCAGATCCAGTATCTGCTTGAAGTGCTTGGCAAGATCCTCACGTTGCGAATCTCCATCGGATAGAATCTTCTGGACCCTCCCAATAAGGCGCCTGGAAATGTCGACGTTACTTCTGAGCCCCCCAGAGGGGTGTTGATTTCATGAGCCACTCCTGCAACCAATTGACCCAGCGAGGCCATCTTCTCTGACTGCACCAGTTGAGACTGCTTCTTCCTCAGCTCTCTGGTACGTTCTTCAACCTTCTTTTCCAATTCTAAATTGGCGCGTTGCAGGGCCTCCCCATCCCATTTGTGTCGAAGGGCGTTGGCAAAACTTCCGGCGTCGATTTTGAGGAGCCTGATGACGTCCTCGGACCAGGACCGGGCCTGACGCACCGAATCGACTCCTAGGAAGCCGATCAGAACACTTCCAGAAACCATGGGAACGGAGATGAGAGATTGAGTCTGATGGCTCTCCATTAGGCTTTTCTCAACGGGAGCCTCCGCTGGAAGCTCAGCAACAGAGGGTATGTGGACGGCCTCTCCCCGGTTCAAGAACCTCATGAACCACGGAAACATTTCTACGGAAACATTTCTAATGGAAGGTCTTGAAGGCCCTTCATAGTCGAGGGTACACCCCTCCGCACACCACTCGTGAGTGTTACTCCCCTTTGGTACTCTCATCAAGAAGAAAGACGTAGCCGCGATCTGCCCCCACAAACGCTCCTATCCGTCCCAGGGCATCGTTGATACCGCCGTCGATGGCATTCGGGGAAAGGCTGGTGAAATGGGTGGATATCTCGGTGATCAGATCCTCGAAATCGGAATGGTACTTGAGAGCGGCCTCGGCCTGCTTGCGCTCGGATATGTCAGTGATGCTGGCGAGCAGTAGGCTCCTTCCGGCCTTTGGTAAGCGTAGCAAGCGAACCTCAGTGACAACCTCCGCACCCTTGGCGGTGCGAAAGGTCCACTCAAACACCGGAAGTCCTCCAGCCAGGGCCTCCTCGTTCAGGGGACCTCCCACCTCGCCAGCTGGTCGACCATCCAGTTGGGTCGGTGCGCTCATGGCGATCCAACTCATCCCCAGAAGCTGATCCTTTGGGTACCCCAGAATGAGCGCGGCGTTCCTATTGGCGTCTACAAAGCGGTTGGCATCAGCATCAAAGACGAGGATTCCTTCCGGTGCGTGTTCTACCAGGGTGCGGAACTGCGCTTCGCTTTCCCTGAGTTCCTCCTCCGTCCGTTTGCGCTCCAATTCGGCAGCCGCCCGTGCGGAGAAGATCTTCAGGAGTACCGCTACTTCGCTGAGCCCCCGATCCAGGGACGTGTCACCCAGGACAACCAGAGGTGACCCATGAGTTCACCGGAACCATCAGAGAGAGGGATTCCGAGGTAACTCTCTAGGTTCCACCTAACCAAGTCTTCGTCTTCGGGAAAAAGTGCCTGAACGTTTTCTGTGTGGTAGCAAACGGTGCCCTCGATAACCTTTTCGCAGGGCGTACCTCTCACGTCATACTCAAAATTCTCCGAAAAGCATTCTCCTTCCCAGAACTCGAGAGTCCTGACACGCGTCTTGGACTCGTCCTGACACTCGACCACAAAGGCGTAGCGAACTTGTAGCGTAGAGGCTAGATTGCGCACGAGGGAACGAAAGAAATCAGCGCCTGTCACCGAGGCCGTTGCTTCGGAAAGGGATTGCAGGAAATCTTCCTCGGTCTTCTTCTTTGTCCCTTTCATGCTCTCTTTCGAAAGCTGACTGATGACGGAATGGAACACTAAGATAAAGGGTGGATCAGAAAAAGAGAAGGGTCTCCTCTCCACCAGGACATTCGGGCACACCGTCAACACTGAAAAGCTGCGAACAAGAAACTTTGGCGAAGGCAAGAAACACTTCGGCGTTCGCATGTTCGGTGTTCTGCGGTTTGTGATTTAGACTTTCTTCCTTGCTGGAGAAAGCAACCGGGCTGGAGAAAGCAACCGGTGGAAATGTTTAACTGCAGAATATCGAACAGGCGAATTTCGAAGGAAAGACTCACGACTGTGCAGGAATTGAAAAGCAAAAGCCACAACCCAAAATGACGATTGTCCTTGACCCGCCTTGCGACGGGACTGCCTCCCTGTTAACGTGCGCGACTCAGGGTCTGCGCATTCAATCTCCTGGGGTGCGCTGCTTGAATATACAGCAGTCTGTCGATCGAGAAAACGGAAGGATGGCTTCCCTGAATCCTCCAGTTCCAAGTGTAGCGCCAAAGAGGTTATTACGGGTTCGTCCGTTCCAGCCTGGTCTTCACTCCTTCACTTTGCGAACTGCTGTGGCAACGACGAATTGACCTTCCACGCTTCCATTGATCCCCTCTATTGGGTTAGCCTCACCGTAGGAGTATCCCGAAAATGAAACAGTCGATTTCTTGGTCTCTAACAGTCTTTCTAGCTTCCTGGATCGTCTTTGCCCTCGATCCGTCCTGGGCCGCCCAGTCAGGATCGGAAACCAGCGTCCCGCTGGATTCCTACCTGGACGGAACTGCCCCACCGCCAGAACTCGTCTCCGACTTCCGACTGACGTTCGAAGGGGAGCTGGACCACGCGGTTCAGTTCCAGTTGGGACCGTCACCTGGACTCCTTGTTGACTCCGACCTCACCTTCCCCAACGGGGAGTCGAGCCACCAGGAGCATTTTCTCGAGGCTGCAGATGGATCCCGGCGGGTGAGTTTCAGCCTAGGTGCCCTGCTGGGACACGGACCCTATCGGCACCGGCCTCGCCAGTTCTACCCCGGGGAATACACCTTGAGGATCTCTGGCCGCGACCCGCGGACACGGAACACCGTGTTCAAGACCTTTTTTCGCCTCCCGCCCCAGGAATGGATCTGGGCAGACCTGGACCGTCTTCTCTACATAGACGATGCCCGGGCAAACCTGGACCTGAGACTCCTTCCCGGAGCGCCGGTCGAGAAGATTCGGGCGGTCGTGGACCTGCTGGAGCCCACTACCGGTCTGCGTGTTTCCGATCCTGAAGAGATCTCATTGACCCAACACAATACCCAGGTCACCTTCTCCCTGGAAGATCTGCTCCCGGGCGTGTACCAGGCCCGAATCCGGTTTCGGCGGTCGGGGAAGCTCTCCCCTGACGGGATCGTGAGAACCCTTCAGCTTTTCCGCAACGGTCCTGCACCCCAGGTGCGGGGTTCAGCCAGGATCGGCGATGGACCCCAGCTCCTGTTGGATGACTACCTGGTGGCCGAGTCCCGGAGTCTTCGCCGGGTCTTTCATCCGGCTCGAAAGGTGACCTCCGAACCCCTTCTCGTACCCGACCGACCTTACGAGGGTCACGCCGTACTCTTTGAGAATTCGGCCCGCTACAACCAGGAGAAGAAACGCTACGAGGTGACCTACGGAAATATCAACTTCGATGAGAACCGCTATCGCATGCTGGCGGTCTCCAAGGATCTCCTCACCTGGGAAAAACCGGACCTGGGCGAGGTGGAGTTCAACGGTTCCCGGAACAACAATATCCTTGCTCGGGTGGACGTGACCAAGCCGGGTGATCTGTTCCCCGTTTTTGCTGGGGTCTGGGACTACGCCGGTCGGGGAAATCCCGATCTGCGCCGGGGCCGTCTGTGGCTCTTCGGTCATCAGCAGACCAGCGATCGCTGGGCCCTCCGACGGGGCTATTACCTGGTGGTCTGGGACAAGGATGGAAAGAGCTACGTTACAACTGCGACACCTATACTGGGCCTGGGACAGGGAGGCACCGAGACCATGACCGTGTCAGGAGACACGTCGGCAGCCCTGGGCTACGACGACCGCACGGGTGAGTTCGTCGCCTACACCTCTCCCGGTCCCCCCAACCGGGGGCGAGGATCGATCCGGTACGACAACTCCACCAAAGCCCGGACCCTGTCCCGACATGCCACCCGAGACGGTATCAACTGGGATGTCCGTTACATCTGGGTGCCCGAGGTCTCCGATCCCAATATCCACAACTACGGCTTTCGGGTTCGAAGGTTGGGGGACCAGTACCTGGGCTTCTTTCCCCGGTACAACGTCCGGACTCAGCACATGGACCTCCAGCTTTGGGTCAGCCGTGATGGAATCCACTGGGAACAGCCCGGAGGAGAGCAGGCTTGGCTGGTCAATGGCCCTTCAGGATCCTTCGACTGGGGTATCGTCTACATGCCTTCCGGCTGGCATCAGCAAGGTGAACGGACCCGCGTTTTCTACCAGGGAGCCAACTACCTGCACTTTCACGCCTGGATCCGGGAGAAGCTCTCGGGACTTTACGGCGGCATGAGCGGAAAGCAGGCAGAGGGTCTTCTGGCTGGAGAGGCGTTCGTGGAGCGGAACTATTTAGCACCTCCCTCGACAAAGGGCACTTCCTGGTCCCTGATGCCTTCAGGCTGGAGTTGGCGACAAGGGATCGCCGGCACTGTCCAGGAGGCCAGAAGCCGTTTCTGGGCGGAGCTTACAGCCAACACCGGAGAGACACCCGAGACTTTCATCTCCAGAGGCGCTGATTTCAAGATATTTCCAGGTCTGGCCGAGTTCCGTACCAACGGCTTCGTTTCCCGGCGAGCCGACCGGGACGTGGGGGTCTTGACGACTCACCCGCTGCTCTTCCAGGGCCGGTATCTGACGGTCAATGCCCAGGTATCCCAAGGAGAGCTGGGGGTAGAGGTGCTCGATCCGGATGGCTCCCCACTGAAGGGCTATACCAGGGGCGACTGCCTGCTTAGGGGCTTCGATAGCACCTTTCAACTGGTTCGTTGGAAGAACCGCGAGGACCTGGCAGAGTTAGCTGGCCGTCCGGTGCGTCTACGCTTCTACCTCAGGCAGGGTGACCTGTACGGCTTTCAACTCCACCACACGGAAACTGTCGCGGAGGACTTGATCGAGCCCTTTCCTCCCTCTGATTTTTCGTCGTTTTGAGCTTGGCTGTTTGACGAGTTCTTCCCCTTGGCTTTGCCCGTGCCTTTGACCTTCCCTCTTTCCGTTGTCCGCCTTCGGGGGAAGACTTTGGTCGGAGGGGGGAGATCTAGCTGTTGTCCAGCTCTCTCCTCAGAACGGGGCTCACACTGCTGACGGCTCAAGTCGTTCGCGGCTCTGACGGACTTGGCTTCGTAAAACTGGAAATTCACCCGTTCGCGACACACTTGGACTGCTGCTTCCCATTCTTCATACTCATACTCATACTCACTGCTTACTGCTTACTGCTTACTGCTTACTGCTTACTGCTTACTGAATGCGCACTCTAGGGATTCTGGATCAGTTTAAAGACGCCTCTGTCAGTCCCAGCGTAGAGAGTGGAAGGCGTGGATGGATCCAATGCCAAGGACCAAGCATGGGGTTGCTTGGAGACGCCCTTTTGTGTCCAGCTGTAGCCGACTCGGGCCCACAGCTGGCCGCCATCGGAGCTCCTGAATACAACTCCGGCGGCGGCATATAAGAGGTCGGCACCCGAAGAGTCGATAGCCAGGGCTCGGACTATTGGAAAGCCCGGCAAGCCCCTGTTGACGTCTGTCCAGCTAGACCCACCGTCGCTGCTCTTGAAAATGCCATCGCCGAAGCTACCGGCATAGAGGGTGGAGGGAGTTTGGGGGTGGATCACCAGGGCCTGGAGCAGTTCGCCGGTAAGTCCCTCGTTGAACGGTGCCCAGTTGCCACCGTCGGTGCTCCTGGAGAGGCCGTCCCCGAAACTCCCGGCATAAAGAATCCAGGGAGAGGAAGGATCGACCTGCAAGGCGAGAACAGGAGCGCCGGACAGGCCCTTGTCCAGACCAACCCAGCCTATCCCCTCATCCTCGAGCTTGAACACCGCTCCACCAAAGGTGCCTGCGTATAGGGTCGAAGGAGTCTCCGGATCGATGGCCAGGGCGTGGACATCACGTGCGAGCGGCCCACGTGGCAAACCCCGATTGAATGCCTTCCAGCGGCTCCCCCAGTCGACACTTTTGAAGACGCCGGCCCCGTCGGTACCCGCATAGAGCAGGGAGGGATTCGAGGGATCGATCAGCAGGACCTGAACTCGGGGGTCACCCAAGCCTTCGTTAGCGGTTGTCCAGCTCTCCCCTCCATCCAGACTCTTGAGGATCCCTGCGCCGTCCGTGCCTGCATACAGGGTCGAGGAATTGATTGCCAGAGTCTGGACCAGTAGGTCGCTGAGGCCTTCGTTGACGGCCGCACATCCACGAAAAGCTGACGGATAGCGGGGCCCGTGCATCCCGCCTGGCCGCCGATCTAAACCGCACGCATCGGGAGAAAATTCGGGAGCTCTATCACCGAGCGTACGCCCGGGAGCCGGACAAAGAGGAACTGGCTGCCGCGACCCAGCATATCGAACACAAGGAGAAACACGGAACCGGAGAAAGTTCAGAGGAGGGTCTGAGGCAAGCCTATGAAGACATCCTGTGGGCGCTGATCAATACCAAGGAATTCATCTTCAATCACTGAGCATTTAGCTTAACCGTGTCTTACTCTTACTCTTGCCTTTGCCTTTGCCTTTGCCTCGACTTCATCTTCTGGTCGAATCAAGGCACGATTGGCGGAACCGACAAAGGCAAGGGTAAGACGGAGAAGTACATTCAATGACGTATAGCCGGCTGGTAGTTTCGATCTTCGTGGTCTGGCTGGGTGGTGCCTCACAGACCCTGGCCCAGCTCCCTTCGGCACGATTGCTCGCGGTCTTTCCCACTGGAGGGAAACAGGGGAGCACATTTGAAGTAACCGTGACCGGACAGGATCTGGATGAGGTAAGCCGCCTTCATTTCTCACACCCTGGAATCACCACCTCGATAGTCCTAACCGAACCCTCCCCTCTTCGCAAGCTGCCTCGGCCCGTGCCTGGGAAGTTCACGGTAACCATTGCGGCCGACGTGCCGCCCGTCCGGTATGACTTGCGCGCTATCGGCAGGTACGGAGTCTCGAATCCTCGCGCCTTCATGGTGGATGACCGACCCGAGATGAGGGAGCAGTCCCCAAATCAGAACCACGCCAACGCGAACAAGGTTCTGCTAGAAACGGTCGTCAACGGACAGGCCGACAAGGACGGCGCCGATTACTTCAGGTTCAGCGCCGAGAAGGATCAGCGCATTCTGGTCGATTGCTGGGCCCAGCGAATCGACTCTCTAATGGACGCGACCCTGGTCCTGTACGACGCAGCTGGCAGGGAGCTGAATCACAACCGGGACCACGACCGTCGCGATCCCCTGATGGATTTCACCGCACCGAAGTCGGGCGAGTATGTGCTGAAGGTCTACGACTTCCTCTACGGCGGTGGTGAAGAATATTTCTATCGCTTGACTATCGGAACGCGCCCCCACCTGGACTTCATCTTCCCACCCGCGGGCGAGCCCGGCAGCAAGAGCCAGTATCTTCTCTACGGACGCAACTTGCCGGGCGGGACCCAGTCGGGCTTGAGCATTGACGGCAAGCGCCTGGAGAAGAAGACGGTCGAGGTCGAGCTCCCCGTTGAGGGCGAAACGCAGGTGCAGACGACCTCCCTGCCCTTTCTGGAACCGGAACAAGTGGTCTGGGCTGGCATCGAGTACCGGCTGCGATCTGCCCAGGGGGTGTCCAATCCCGTTAGGGTGGGCCTTGCCACAGCGCCCATCGTGATCGAAAAGGAGCAGAACGATCAGCCCAGTCAGGCTCAAGAAGTCCAGCTCCCCTGTGAAGTCACGGGGCGTTTCTTTCCCAGCGGGGATCAGGACTGGTTCACTTTCCAGGCCAAGAAAAGGAGTGTCTACTGGATCGAAGTGCTCTCCCGTCGCCTAGGCCTCCCGACGGATCCGGCGCTGCTCCTGCAGCGAGTCACGACCGACTCAGCGGGTAGAGAACAGATCTTGGACATCGCCGAAGTCGATGACGCCACGCCGGTACTGGGAAACAGGAGCTACCAGAGCGCCAACAACGATCCGGTTTTTCGCTTCGAGGCAGTCTAGGGCGGCACCTACCGCGTTCGGCTCCAAGACCTTTACGGTGGGGCAGGAGGCAGCCCTTCTCATCTATATCGCCTCTCGATCCGCAAAGGCCGCCCCCGACTTTTATTTAGTGGCCCTGGCCCGAGATCAGCGGGATCTCGCCTTGGTGGCCAGTCTATGGACACCCTATTTACGCAAGGGTGAGAGCATGGCCCTGAAGGTGTTTGCCATCCGGAGGGATGACTTCGACGGTGAGATCTCTCTGGAGGTCGAGGGTCTACCGCCAGGACTTAGCTGTGGGCCCGCGCTGATCCCCGTAGACCGATCCGTGACAGACCTTATCTGCGAGGCCGCGGAAGACGCCACGGGAGGGACCACGGCCATCAGCGTCGTGGGCAAGGCCCGGCTAGGCCGAAGCCAGATCGTGCGTGAAGCCCTCTGGGCCTCACCTCTTCGGACGGTGCCGGATCTGAGGGGGGCCCTTTTCCAATCGCGGCTGAGTCGCGAGCTGATGCTCGCCGTCAGCGAGGAGGAAGCCATGCCTCCGCTTCCCGGTCTCGAAGTGGAGACGCAAGAATGGGAGATGTCTCTGGCAGGAAAGCTGGACATTCCCTTCAGGGTCATCGGGAGTAGCGAATTCCACAAGGATCTGCTCATCCGGCCAGTCGGTATCCCCGGGATGTGGATGGCGGATCCAATCTCCGTCGACTCCACGATGGAGGGAACCCTGACGCTAGAGTTGCCGCGGCCCCTGACTCCCCAGCTCAAGGTGGAGCCGGGACAATACATCTTCTACCTGGAAGCGACGACGCCGATCCCCTATCGCAACAATCCCGAAGCGGCCCAAGAGGCCCTACGGGAAAGGGGGAGGATCGAAAGGCTGGCCTCCCAACTAGCGATGACGGCCCAGAAGGCAGCCGAAACCAGGGCTGGAGCTCAAGGCCAGGCTTCCGCGCAATCCGCTGTCCAGGCCAAGACCGCCCAGAAGGAAAGGATCAGCGTAGTCCGGCGTGCCAAGGAGGCATCTGAGAAGGCCAGGATCAAGAAGCTCAGAGTCGCCGTTTACTCGGCGCCGCAAACCCTGACCATCACACCGGCTCCCATCGTCCTTTCCCTCGGAACTGTTCCGCAACGACTCAAGCCGGGGGCTTCGGTTGAGATCCCCGTGGACGTCGGACGACTGTACGCTTACGACGACCCGGTCGAGCTTCGTTTGATAGTCCCGGAGGACCGAATCGGTATACGGAGCAGCCCCATCATTATCCCGAAAGGGCACAGTCAGGCCACTCTTCTGGTAGAAGTTACAGAGGAGGCTGTGCCGGGCGAGTACAGCCTGACAATTCAGGTCCAGCTCGAGCTCAATGGGCAGGATCTGAAAGTGGAGGAGACCGTTTCGGTCCAGGTGGAAGCGTTTGAGAAGTCCGGTTGACCTACCCAATGATATTCGGCTCGGATCGTCTTCAACCCGTACACTCTGGTTATTTCCTGCCATGATTGTCGCCGCCACCAGTGACAGAGCCGTGACTGCAAAGGAGCGGTACCCGATCAACGATCGGGAGCTGCGGCGAGTCCATAAGGAGGGGGTCCAACTGGCCAAAGTCCGTATGGTCCG
>CAUZIZ010000037.1:0-38990 GCA_963579905.1 Acidobacteria bacterium UBA6911
TGGCATAGGAGCGGGCTTCTGGACGAGTGTAGCAAAGCTGTGACCCGCAAATCGAAGTTTTTCCCGGATGATCCAGCGCTCCCATTTTATTGACCCCCTTTCTACGTCCGGATAGACTGCTCCACCGGTCCGGTACGATTTCGGATGGAGAGCCGATCTCCTTCACCTGAGGGTCTACCAATGAGGTTAACGTCAGTAGTCTGGGTTCTGGTCTCGCTTGTGTCGAGCCTGGAATCCGCTCAGGGCACCGAGTTCCCAGTATTGCACGAAGGTTTCGATGCATTTTCCAAGGGAGTCTTTGAACACGCCGGTCAGGACATCTATGTATCCCGTCAGGGCCGCATCCAGCTGATTCGACGCTGGGACCTGAACAACGACGGTTACTACGATCTGCCTTTTGCCAGCACCCACAATGTGATGGTGGGCAGCGTCGACGCTCTGGGCTATCTACAAACGAACCGCGGCTACCGCTCGGTGCTGTCTCCTCTGCACCGCTCCTTGGCGCTTTACGATCTATGGCGGCAGGAGGAGAAAACTCGTTCCAGCACTCTGAGGCTTCCAGCGGATCGTCCTAGCGCCGTCGTATTCAACGACGTTGATCAGGATGGTTATCCCGACATTGTTTTCGCCTCATCGGGGCTAGGGGACACCCCCTTCTCGAACAGCCTCATCTATTGGGGTACCGAGTTCGGCTATCAGCGTGAGTCCCGCTCCACACTGCCTACGGTGGGCGCTGGAGATGTGGCTGTGGGAGATCTGAACCAGGACGGCCGCAAGGATGTCGTCTTTGCCAACCGGGGAGGCGGCGGGGTCCGGCAGGCCGTGGGTTCCTATATCTATTGGGGGTCAACGGATTTCTACGGGGAGCGTCATCGAAGCACCGTGCCTACGGTGGCAGCCATCGGGTGTCGCATTGCCGATCTGGACGGGGACGGCCGACTCGATCTAGTTTTCGCAACCGCCGGGAGGGATGGGGGATTAGAGCTGTATTGGGGAGGCCACAAGGGGCCCGATCTGGAGTCCCCTGAGCGGTTTCCAATCCCCAACCTGGAGTCACTGGAGGTCGGGCATAATGAGGATCGAGCTACGGTAGCAGCCCTCTCCGGAGACAAGCTCCGGCTTCTCGAGTTCCAGTCACGCAAGCCGACTGTACGGAGAACCTTGAGCCGAGGCGGCAAGCGGGTACGTCTGGAGGATCTTGACAAGGACGGAAGGGTAGAAATCATCCTGGCCGATGGGGAAGCCTCGGCGATCATCTGGGGAAAGGACGGCTCGACGACCTCCCTGCCCACTCTCGCGGCCAGGGATGTAGCTGTGGCTGATCTCAACGACGACGGCTTTCCGGAAGTGGTCTTCGCCAACTACTCCGAGGGTAGCTATGGCGATCTAGACGTCTCTTCCTATGTGTATTGGGGCAGCGATCGCGGTTACGGTGAGGAGAGTCGGAGCGATCTCCAGACCTTCGGCGCCGCTGCCGTGGCGGTCGGAGATCTGAATCGCGACGGGCGACAGGACCTGCTTTTCGGCAATACCGGTAGCGGGATCTCAGGGGGCAAGGACGAGTTCGTCTATGTCTACTGGGGACGACCTCACCGGGGCTATTCACCGGCCTTTGTCAGTCGATATCCCTGTGTCATGGCCATGGGGGTAGCCATGGTCGATCTGGACGACGACGACCATGCAGAGTTGTTGGTGGCCAACTCGGGACGGCACTACTCGGGGCTGCCCGGAGCCAGTTATCTTTATTGGGGGACCCCGAGTGGACCCGCCGTGGAGAAGCGTCTCGATTTTGACCTGAACGAAACTGGTTCCTGGGAGATCGGAGATCTCAACCGGGATGGATACCTGGACATCGTGGGATTCGACTTCGACACCCTGCTCATAGCGTGGGGTAGCCCACGGAAGTATGCGGATCCCAGTGAGCATGTCCTGATCAAGGGTGTGGCCAATCTGGGACAGAATTGCCGTTTGCTGGATATCAATCGGGATGGCTGGTTGGACATCCTGGTCGCCGACATCCGTGGTCCGTATAGCAAGATCCTGCTGGGAGGCGAGGAAGGTTACTCGACCGACCGGATTGAGCGACTTGAAGAGGCCAATCTGGGCAATGTTGAAATAGCAGATCTGGATGCCGACGGTTGGCTGGATCTGGTTCTGCTGCGCCCTTACACGGTTGAGAACGGGATCGACCGGGCGAATTCCTGGATCAAGATCTACCATGGGAGCGACCAGGGATTGGAGTCCGAACCCCGGTTCGAATTCCCTACTGTAGGGGCCATCGACGCCGTGGTGGCGGATCTGAACGGGGATAGCAGCCTTGATCTGGCGGTCTCCCAATACGAGTCCCGCAGCCATCGGAAACTCCCGGTGCTGGTCTTCTGGAATGGAGGTGAGGAAGGTTTCTCGGCGCAACGCCGTACCGATCTGCCCGGTGAGTCACCTTCGGCTCTATTGGCCGCAGACATGGACTACGACGGGCACAAAGACCTGTTGGTCGTCAATCACAAGCTCACGGTAGGGGAAGATAATCACAGCGTGGAGAGCTATCTCTATTGGGGTTCGGAGGAAGGCTTCTCTATTAAGAATAGGACCTACTTGCCCGCTCCCGGTCCTCATTTTCTGCAGAATGTAGACGTGGGCAACCTGGCGACTCGCAAACCAGAGGCCTCCTTCACTTCGCCGGTGCTGGAGCTTTCTTCTTCGCCAGGAAGGCTGGCGTTGAGCTATGAAGGGGAGACGCCTAGAGAGTCCCGGATTCGATTTCTAGTCCGATCGGCATCCAGTCGGGAGGGTCTCGACGATGCTGCTTGGAAACCGCTGCCGGATTCTGGTCGGTTTTCCCGGGCGGATGGCGATTCCTGGCTCCAATACCGGGCAATACTGATCGCTGGAAAGGGTTACGCCACGCCCTATTTGACTGGGGTGACGATTCGTACAGACTAGGGCCGAAAAATAGGAGGTGGGGAGTTGATATCAAATTGGAGTGGTCGCTGTTTACTGGTCCTGGCAGGCGTGGTTGCCGGAGGATGTGGTTCTTCTGAGGTCGAGGTGGTTTCGGTCCAGCGGATCTGGGGCCAGGCACCGCATAGTGCCTTTACCGATCTGGTCCGATTTAGGGATTCCTGGTTTTGCACCTTTCGTGAGGGCGAGTCCCACGTTTCCTACGATGGTTCCATTCGGGTGATAAGCTCGTCCGACGGGGAGACTTGGTCCTCCGCGGCTCATATTTCGGGCCGCCCGGAACAGGATCTGCGCGATCCCAAGCTGGTGGTGGCGCCGGATGGGCGTCTGATGGTGCTGGGCCTGGATCGCCGTCTCCAGGGGGAGGATCGTTACGAGTTCTTCTCCTGGGTCGCGTTCTCAGAAGACGGCAGCAATTGGAGTGATCCGGTAGAAGTGGGGGAACCTGACGTCTTTATGTGGCGTGTGACCTGGAATCAGGGTGTTGCCTATGCAACAGGCTACACTGACAGGAGGGCCTTCTCCCATCGCTCCAACCAGGAGGAGTTGGTTCGTCTCTACCGCAGCGAAGATGGAACCCAGTTCGACCCCTACGTGAACTACCTGTTCGAGCGGGGATCGCCCAGTGAAGCCTCGATTGTCTTCCAAGAGGACGAGACTGCGGTGTGCCTGCTGAGACGAGACGGCGGAGACAACTCGGCCCAGATAGGGACTTCTGCTCCTCCCTACGACCACTGGAATTGGAAGGATCTGGGCCTGCCGATCGGCGGCCCGCATCTGGTCAGTTTGCCGGATGGCCGCCTGGTAGGATCGGGACGCCTTCGCCTTGAGGACCAGGAAAGTCGGACCGCGCTCTGGTGGCTGGACCCCGATGCCGGAACAGCCACCGAGATCTTGAGGCTGCCCTCCGGAGGAGACACCAGCTACGCCGGCATGGTATTCCACGAAGATCTGCTGTGGGTGAGCTACTACTCAACCCACGAGGAAAAAACCAGCATCTACCTGGCGAAGGTCAGCTTACCTTCTCCCTGACCCCCGACTTCTTACAGGTTG
Source organism: Acidobacteria bacterium UBA6911 (assembly GCA_963579905.1). GTDB lineage: Bacteria > Acidobacteriota > UBA6911 > RPQK01 > JAJDTT01 > CAUZIZ01. Next base: position 4,015 of record CAUZIZ010000037.1, read on the forward strand.
TTCGTTCGTTTCGGGTTCCGTAGCCAAGAACGCTCAAAAGCGTCCGGTCCAACCGTGCCGAGAAAGGGACAGACTGTTTCTTTTCGCCGAAAAACGGCGTGTTTTGCCGAGTAAAGGTCTGTCCCTTCTCGCCCTTCACCTTCCCCTAATAACAGCCTGTCCCTTTCTCGACCTAGACAGGGTCAACCCCGAGTGGGAGCTCTCAGCGTTCGTTTCGCGGTGTGGAGTTGTCCGATTCTTCTAGCGGGGAAACAGGGCGAAGGAAAAGACGTTGGTGCCGGCGGCCAGGGCGACATATTGGGTGTCACCGACCTGATAGGTCATGGGGGATGCGGTAATGAGGTGTCCGGTGTAGAAACGCCATAGAACCTTGCCGCTGCGGGCGTCGGCGGCAGCTAGATAGCCGGCATCATCCCCGAAGAAGACGAGGTCTCCCGCGGTCGCCATCGTTCCTGGCCAGGCCAAGTAGGTGTCTGGGCCCTCCAACGGGATCTCCCACTTTCTTTCCCCAGTCTGTAGGTCGAGGGCGCGCAGAAAGAACTGCCCCGGGTCGGTTGGAAGCCGCTCGACTGAAGTCCCGTCGTAACAGTCTTCCTTGTTGAAGGGACGGGCCGAGCTCTTGTACAGATCACACTGCTCCAACGACATCACGTAGAAAAGACCGCTTCCGGGGTGGTAGGAAGGGGAAAACCAGTTGGTTGCCCCAACGACTCCCGGACAAACCTCCCGGCCCTCCGGTGTGGGATCCATATTCGGCACCAGGTCGGGGCGCCCGTCGGGAAGGACCCCTTTGGCCCAGGTGAGCTTGTCCACGAAGGCCTTTCCCAGAAGCATGCGGCCGTCAGTCCGATCCAGCACATAGAAGAAACCGTTGCGGTTGGCTTGTACCAGTAGCCTACGGGGTTTGCCCTGAAAATCGGCGTCGATGAGGACCGGAAACTCCTGCGCGTCCCAGTCATGGGTGTCGTGGGGAGTGAACTGGAAGTGCCACCGCAGCTTGCCGGTGTCCGCGTCCAGGGCCACGACGCTGTCGCTATAAAGATTGTCCCCCGGCCGATTGCCGCCGTAGAAGTCGGGACCAGGGTTGCCTGTGGTCCAAAAGAGAAGATTCTGCTGGGGATCGTAGGTGCCGGTCATCCAGGTGGCTCCGCCCGAGAAATCGGCTGGGTGTCCGCCCCAGGTCTCGGATCCGGGTTCTCCCGCACCGGGAATCGTGTAGAAACGCCACAGCTCTCTCCCAGTTTCGGCATCGTGGGCATTGACGTAACCCCGGATTCCGCAGTCGCCGCCGCTAACTCCCACGATCACCTTCCCATCGATGGCAAGGGGAGCCAGGGTCGCGCTGTACTTGGGGTTTTCTTTCCGATCCGCGTAGGGCTGGTCCCACAACAGGTCTCCTGTACGGGCGTGAAGTGCGATCAGATGGGCGTCGCTGCTCACGACGAAGACCTTGTCCCCAAGCAAAGCGACACCTCTATTCCCTGATCGTTCTTTTGAGCCGCTGTATTCGAAGTACCAGATACGCCGGCCGGTACGCGCGTCCAGCGCATGAACCTGATTGGCGTCGGTCATGTACATGACGCCATTTGCCACCAGAGGTGTCGCCGATAGACGCTTGGAGTCGTTCACGTGGTAGACCCAGCGGGCGGCCAGACGGCCGACGTTCTGGGTCGTGATCTGCTGCAATAGGCTGAACCGACGGGCCGTTAAATCTCCTGAGTAGGTCGGCCAATTGGCAGCTGGGGGTTGCAGCAGGTCCTGATAGGAAACCTGTCCGCTCAAGCAGACACTCGCCAACAACACGATGAAAAGGGCCATCATTCCGCGCCGAAACGGTCGGCTGGTTCTCACCGGTTTTTCTCCTCTCCTTTCTCGGATGAGAGGACCTGTCGGCTCAGAAAGGCCATTAGATTCTGAAACTCATCCTGGGACAGGTCGGCGGTCGGCATGATGGATCCTGGCTCGTAACTCAACTTCGCCAATTCCTCCCTCAGGAAGAGGTGAAGCTCTCCTTTCAGATCGATCATCTGGATTGAGTAGTTACTGTGGTTCCGGGCCACGCCCAAGAGTTGGCTACCCCCTCGAGTCTGGACCAGGATCTTACGAAACCCGGGCACCACTGAGGCACTAGGCTTGGCAACCGCCTCGCGTAGCTTCTCCAGGCTCCTGGAGCCACCAATGTCGGACAGATCGGGTTCCACCAGGCCTCCTCGCCCCTTGAGCATGTGGCAGCCGAAGCAACCAGCCCGACTGAAGAGCGCGTGACCTGATCCGGCATCTCCAGGGACGTCTTCCTGAGAAGCACTGAAGTGGAGGCTTCGAAGGAAAGAGACCAGTTGCCACATTCTCGTGTCATCAAGAGATGAGGGAGGCATGGGAGTTCCCGGAATTCCATGCCGAAGCAGATTGAACAGATTCTCGTCTGAGAGGCCGCGAACCCTGTTGCTTTCCGAGAGAAAAGGCCCCCGTCCCCCTTCTCCCCTGGTCCCGTGGCAGAAGGCGCAACCTCCCTGAAAGTGTTGCTCGCCCGCCTCTATCGCCTCCTTGTCGTGGGCGTATGGATTCTTGACTTCTGCGGACTTTTCCCTCTCCCCCTCTGGTGTCGCCGCTGAAATGGAAGGCACAAGGAAAAGAAACCCGGAAATCAGCAACAGGACCATGGTACTGCGGTGCCATTGGGCCTGTTTACGGCTGTTCATGAGACGACGGAACCTTTAAGTTCAGGCGAACAATACTCTATCATTAACGGGGAGGAAGAGAGGAGCGAGCGGATACAACTAGAAGGATAGTAGGTGACGACAGTAGGGGAATGAGATAAAATCTCCCTCGGACTCAAACCATCGACCCGATTGGAAGCGATTTGCCATGAATCGACGTGAGCTCTTGTGCCTCATGGGGGCAGGGTTCGGCTCGGTAGGGCTCGCAGGGCTCTTGGGGGCACCCGCCCGGAGAGGGCCGCTGTCGCTGCGAACTTCTCACTTTCCTCCGCGCGCCAAGCACGTGATCTTCCTCTTTCTCAACGGCGGACTTTCCCAGGTGGATAGTTTCGATCCCAAACCGGGGCTGGACCGGCACGACGGTAAGCCTCTGCCCGGCCCCAAGGTCAAGACCGACAGCGCCGTCGGCAATCTGTTGAAATCGCCCTTCCGGTTTCGACACTGTAGACAGAGTGGAATCGAGGTGTCAGAGATCTTCCCGAAAGCGGGAGATTCCATTGATGACTTCTGTGTCATCCGCTCGATGCACTCGGACAACGGAAACCACGTGCCCTCGCTCTATCTCATGAGTTGTGGCCATCAGCTTCCCGGACATCCTTCTTTGGGCTCCTGGGTTACCTACGGTCTGGGTTCGGAAAATGAGAATCTGCCGGGCTGGGTGGAGCGGTAAGATTCAGGAAATCAGATTTGCGTCTCTGAGGCATGATTGGAGGGTGAAGATGTCTGAGCTGAATCGACGAGGATTTCTGAGAGGTTCTGCCGTGGGTATGGCCACGGCTGCCTTTTCGTTGGGAGCACCGCTCAAGAAGGACGCTGCCAGCGAACGGGTTCAGGTGGGTTGTGTCGGAGTTGGCGGAAGGGCTGGGTTCCTCATGAAGACCTTTGCGGGACTTCCTGCAGTGGATGTGGTGGCGCTCGCCGATATCGACTCCGGTCGCCTTTCAGAGGCGGTCGAGACGGTCAGGAAGATCAGTGGAAAGGCCCCGCGAAGCCATCGCGATTTCCGAAGGCTGGTGGAGGATCCAGGGATCGATGCGTTGGTGGTCGGTACTCCCGATCATTGGCATGCAATTCCTACAATCATGGGCTGTATCGCCGGTAAGGATGTCTATGTAGAGAAGCCGGATGGGCACAACATGCTGGAAGGCTCGCGCATGGTCGAAGCGATGCGCAAGCATCAGCGGATTGTCCAGATGGGGACCCAGGCTCGCACCGCTGCCCATTTCCTGTCCGCGATCCGGTACGTCCGCAGCGGGAAGCTGGGGAGGGTCCTGGTCGCCAAGGCCTGGGAAAGCAGCCGTCAAGGATCGATCGGACGGCCCGCTGACAGCGATCCCCCTCAGGGAGTTGACTACGACATGTGGCTTGGAGCCGCACCCAGGCGTCCCTTCAACGTCAAGCGCTTCCATGGCAATTGGAGGTGGTTCTTCGACTATGGGACCGGTGACCTGGGGAATGACGGAGTTCACCGTCTGGACTACGCACGTTGGGCATTGAGCGCCGCCACCGAGGCGCAGGGGGAACGCCCCTTGTCGATTCCCACCAAGGTGTCGGCAATCGGAGGTAAGTGGTACTTCGATGACATGCAGGAATGGCCGGACACCCTGCAAGTCAACTACGAATACGCGGGAGACGAAGGGAAGCCCGGCAAGATCCTCACCTATGAGATGCGGGTCTGGAATCCCTATGACCTGGAGGGTGAGAGCGAAGGTGCAGCGATCTACGGAGACCAAGGCCTGATGATCATCGGGAACCGGGGCTGGCGGGCCTACGGCCCCGATCGGGAGTTGCTGGCGAAGGAATCCGGGAGTAACAAAGGGGTCGAGCACATCCAGAATTTCATCGACTGCGTCAAGAGCCGGAAGAAGCCCAACGCGGACCTGGAAACGGTCGGACATCCCTCTTCGATTTTGTGTCATGCGGGCAATCTAGCCTGGAGACTGGGAAGGCAGGTTGAGCTCGATCTCCAGACCGAGACATTCGTCGGCGATGAGGAGGCCAACGCGCTTCGGACCCGGCCCCAGTACCGAATGCCGTGGACGCTGCCCGAAGTCTAACCACTACGAGATCCACCATGAACATATCATCGGACGAGCGCCCCAATGTGTTGCTGATCTGTGTTGATCACTGGTCAGGTCTGTTCACGCGTCCGGCAGGCCATCAGGTGGTCATGACTCCGACGATCGCCCAGATAGCGCGCAACGGTGTCAACTTCTCCCGGGCCTACTCCGCCTGTCCTGTTTGTATCCCGGCACGCCGGACTCTCTTGACGGGCCAGACCTCTCGCAGCCACGGGGATCGGATCTTCAACGAATATGGGGAGATGCCTGATCCGGAAGAGGTTCCGACCCTGCCACAGACCCTGAGACAGAGTGGATACCAGGCCCATGCGGTGGGTAAGCTCCACGTCTACCCGCAGCGTGACCGGGTCGGGTTTGACGAGGTGATCCTGAATGAAGAGGGTCGGCACCATCTTGCGGACGTGACCGATGACTGGGAGCTCTATTTGGCCGAGCAGGGCTATCCCGGACAAGAGTATGCCGCCGGCATGTGCAACAATGACTATCTGACCCGTTCCTGGCATCTTCCGGATCATTGCCATCCCATCAACTGGGCGGCCACACAGATGTGTCGAACCATTTGCCGCCGCGACCCCCGTAAGCCTGCCTTCTGGTACCTATCCTTCATCGGACCTCATCCGCCGGTTTGGCCGCTCCAGGCGTACATGGACCTCTATCGCGACGTAGAACTGGACGAGAGGGTCTACGGGGACTGGTGTCCCAGTTTCGAAGACTTGCCCTACGGACCGAAGCGCTATATGGATCAGTTCGCGATGCGGCACGCACTCCGACACGAGGTAGATCTAGGGCGTCGCGCTTTCTACGCCAACATCACGCACATCGATCACCAGATCCGCGTGGTGATCGGAACCCTGCGGGAACAGGGTCTTCTTGACAATATCATCCTCGCCTTCACTTCGGACCACGGAGAGATGTTGGGTGACCACCATATGTGGGCAAAGGGTGTGATGTACGAAAAGTCCGCTCGAGTCCCCTTGATCGTAGTCCCGCCGTCCAAGGACGATCGGCTCGCTCCCGGGAGCAGCGACGACCGGCTGGTAGAGCTGCAAGACATCATGCCGACGCTGCTCGACCTGTGCGGCGTCGACATTCCCAACACGGTGGATGGGAGCTCTCTCCTGCAGGGTCAGCGGCGTCCCCATCTGTACGGAGAGTATGCCGAAGATGAGGAGGCCACTCGGATGATTTGCGAGGAGCGATTCAAGCTGATCTATTACCCCGTCGGCAGCGTCTCCCAACTATTCGACGTGAAAGCAGATCCCCTCGAACAGCTCAATCTGGCGGGAGCGAAGAAACACAGGGAGACCCAGCAGCGTCTGACGGACCTTCTGGTTCAGCATCTCTATGGTTCCGATCTGGAATGGGTCAGGGACGGTGAGCTAGTGGGGCTGCCAGACCGAGTCTTTGAACCCCGACTCAACCGTGGCCTGAGCGGCCAGCGAGGCTGGCGCTTCATCTAGCCCAGATCATGATCGTTGTGGGCACCTGTAACCTGCTAACCTGCGACCTGCAACTTCCGGTCTACCCTTCCGCCCACTCGTGATCTCGCGGGATGAGCCAGCTCTCCGACAGGGCCAGACAGCAGCTGCTGCTTTTCACTTCCCCGATCTTCCTCGGCAGTACCTTTCCCCGGGAAGTGTCCTCGTTGATCGTCATCTGCGCCCGCCTTGCAGGAACCAGAACGCTGTAGACTCCGTGGGGCTGGTCCGGGTTCTCACCGGGAGGGTTCGCTACTGCGAAAGCTTCTCGAAAGTCATACCAGGTCAGGGATATCGCTTCCGATTCGGTCTCGATGTACTCGGTCCAGGCGGTCATGGTGTCTCCGGATTGCGAAAACTCCGCCTCGATGATGGGTATCTCGCTGCCGCTGTACAGGGGCATCATCGACGCTTGGATGCCCTCCTGTAGCCAGCGGGCCAGAGCAAAGTTGTCCGAGTAGATCCGGACCTCGTTGTCGCTGAGCTCGCTCTTTGTGAAGAGGACGTGCCCGGTACCCGCGGGCGAAAACAGAACCCGCCAGTGACTGTTCTGTGCGACAGGTTCAGAATCCTCGGATTCTCCCAGAAGCAGGAACGAATTCTCGCCTGTCATTCGAATCTGGTTGGGGTCTACTCGTATGATCTGCTGCCTCCGTTATTCAGTTCTGGTCTTTTCGGCTGGTCCGGTTTCAAGCTACGCGCAGCGGTCGCAGTCGCTCCCGATCGAACTCCACTCCGTGTCCTGGTCTGTCCGGCGTTTCCAGGCACCCGTCGACCAGACGGATCGGGTCACTAATGAATTCGTCCAATCGAGACATATGGTATTCGACGAAGGATGCGTTGGGAATAGCCGACAGGAGCTGCACGTGGATTTCGTCATAGCCATGCGAGGTCACGGGTAGATTGTTCCCCTGGGCCATCGCCGCCACCTTCATCCACTCGGTGATGCCTCCGACCTGGCCCACATCAGGCTCCGGGTAGTGGCCCGCCTGAGCCTCGAAATACCGCTGAAACTCCCACTTGCTCAGCAGGCTCTCGCCCAGAGCCAAGGGCAGGGGAATCGCATCCGCGATTCTACGGTGACCTGTGACGTCGTCGGGGTGAGTGGGCTCTTCGAGCCAGTAGATCCGGTATTCGTCCATTGCCTTGGCGGCCTGGATCGCCGTGGAGACAGTCCACTGCACGTTGGCATCGGTAAGCAGCTCGACTTCGTCCCCGACTGCTTTTCGCACCGCCTCGACCCGCCGAATATCCTCTCGCCAGTCCTGGCGTCCTACCTTCATTTTCACGGCCCCAAAGCCCATGTCGAGGTATTGCTGCATCTCTTCTACCAGATCCTCGGTCGAGAACCGCAGGTTGACACCACCACCGTAGGAGCGGATCGGCTTGGGCTCTCCCCCCAGCAATCGACACAGGCTCAAACCCATCTTCTTGCCCTTGAGGTCCCAGAGTGCCACGTCACAGGCGGCTCTGGCCATCGACGTAACGCCGGCACGTCCCAGGGAGTAGGTTCTCCAATACATGCGATGCCAGAGATCGTCAATCAGCAGAGGGTCGGCGTCACGGAGCAGAGGAGCAAGGACGCGGTCCACGACGACCCCGATGGAGGTTCCGTCGACGATGGATTTGGCGTAGCCGATCCCGGCGATTTCCTCGTCGGTGCCGAGCTGGACCAGGATCAGGTCGAAGCTATCGATCACGGGGTACGTGGAATCTGACATTGCGCGCGAAAGTGGGATCCGATACTGGGCAACGTCGACTTCGGTAATCTTCATTGGTCGAGACGGATGCCGGAGTGGAGCGAGACGATACCACTGACGCCAAACCACGCCGCAGTGAGATGGAACACCGGAACGTAGAGAGCGAGATCGTCCGGGAGCCCCATGGTCAGGGCCATGGCCGACAGACCGACCAGAGCGGCCCAGATGCCGCTCCACTTTGGGAACAGACGCCACTTCAGGATAGCCAGGGCGAGGATCAGCAGCCCCAGGCCGGAGAAGAGGCGTCCAAAGCGTACCAGACAGGTGACATGCTCGGTGCTGAGCCGAAGAGAGTCGACAAAGGCAGCCACCGTCTCAGCCGATTGACCGTTCATATCGATCGCTCCCCAGGCCCCGAAGTGGTAGTAGAAGGCAGTAGCCACCGCGCTGACCAGCATTCCGCTCGAGGCAACCGCTGTCCCCGGCCACACCAAGATCCGAGACGGCGTGTCCGCGACAAGCGCTGCCAGGGCCGAGAGAGAAATCACTGCAAAGATCATTCCGAAGAGGTGAATTCGGTACATCCAGATCCAGAATAGCAGGTTCTCATAAATAGTTGAAAAGTCCGCTACTTGGAAGAAAGTCCCGATTCGAGCCGGCATGAGCATCCAGCCCAGCCAGAGCATCAAGGCGGTGACAATGAAAAACCATCCAGTTAGTTTCGTGCCAAAGTTTCGCTCCATTTTTTGCTGCTCCGGGAATCCGCGCATTCTAACTCCGGAGAGCCGCAAGCAGTAAGGCGTAGCTCCCTTGCCAAAGCGGATCGGATCGGTGAGACTATGAGCAGTGAGCAGTGAGCAGTGAGCAGTGAGCAGTGAGCAGTGAGCAGTGAGCAGTGAGCAGTCGAAAGCCAAGCCCGTCAGAGCCGCGAACGACTTGAGCCGTTAGCAGTATGAGCCCAGGTTCCGAGGAGAGAGCTGGACGACAGCAAGATCTCTCCTATCCCCGACCAAAGCATGCTCCCATGCGGTCGCGGATGCTTGGACAGAGCCACGAACGGTCTGAACCGCTGCTAACGTGAAACGAGTTCCCGTGGAAACACCGGACAGCAGCACAGCTTCCCCTGCCCCCCAGCCGGTCAAGGCTTTTCACATCCTAGCCAAGCCCAACGGGCCGATCTGCAACCTGGACTGCAAGTACTGTTTCTACTTGGAGAAAGAAAACCTTTACCCCGGTACCTCGGATTGGGGCATGCAGGATCGGGTTCTGGAAGCCTACATCCGGCAGTATATCGAGGCCCAGGACGTGCCGGTGATCAGCTTCGCCTGGCAGGGGGGAGAGCCCACTCTGTTGGGTGTCGACTTTTTCCGCAGGGTCGTCGAATTCCAGCGGGAATACGCCGACGGGAAGCAGATTGAAAACGGCTTTCAGACCAACGGTGTCCTGCTGGACGATCACTGGGGCGAGTTTCTTACGGAGCACGGGTTTCTGGTAGGGCTCTCCATCGACGGGCCAGCCGAACTCCATGACCGCTACCGGGTCGACAAAGGGGGGCAGTCCACGCACAAACGTGTCATGCGGGGACTCGGCTTTTTGCAAAAGCACGGCGTCGAATTCAATACCCTCACCGTGGTCCAACGTCAAAACGCCCGTCATCCTCTCGAGATCTATCGCTTCCTCAAGGAGATTGGAAGCGGCTTCATGCAATTTATTCCAATCGTCGAAAGGGTTGCTGAGCAGGTCAGTCCCGATGGGCTATCGCTGCTTTCGCCCGACAGCGACGGAGGAGCCAAGGTGTCGAGCTGGTCCGTTGACTCGAATCAATTTGGCATTTTCCTGTGCACTATTTTCGACGAGTGGGTGCGCCAGGATGTGGGCAGGTACTTCATACAGATCTTCGACGTGGCCTTGGAGTCCTGGGTGGGTATGGAGTCCAGTTTGTGTGTGTTCCGCGAGACTTGTGGCACCGCTTTGGCGATCGAGCACAATGGAGACCTGTTCTCTTGCGATCACTATGTCTACCCTGAGAACAAACTTGGCAACATCATGGAGAGGCCGATGGAGAGGCTGGTCAACTCACCTCAACAGGTCGGTTTCGGCAACGCCAAGCGCGATACCTTGCCCCGCTATTGCCGGGAGTGTGAGGTCCGATTCGCCTGTAACGGAGAATGTCCCAAGCATCGATTCATTCGAGCACCGGACGGAGAAGCGGGTCTCAACTACCTTTGTGCGGGGTATAAACGCTTCTTCAACCACATCGATCCCTATATGCGTTTCATGGCAGAGGAACTCGCTGCCAGGAGGGCTCCCGCCAACGTGATGAGCTGGGCAAGATCGCGAGATCTTGAGGAACGAGGCGAGCGGAGGCCCGGAAGAAACGATCCCTGCATATGCGGCAGCGGCAAGAAATATAAGAAATGTTGCGGAGCTGGCTGAAGAGAGGATCGACAGCCTCCAGCGTCTGAAGTAGCCCTAGCCCGGGCTAGGGGCCTGACGCCAGCATTCGCGCCAATGTCTTGAGATCGGAGGTCGGCAGCTTACAGGTGTAGTTCTCGCATATATACGCCGCTGCCTTGCCACCCAAGGGACGCATTCCCTTTATCGAGGGGATGAGCCGACCCAGATAGTCTTGCCCGGCGCCGCTGTCCGCCGAGAGAATGACCTTGTGGGGAAGATATCGCTCGTGAACGCTTTTCAGGAGTGCCCGCGTGTCCTCTCGTTTTGGATCGCCCGCGATGACGATCTGTTTGACGCTCCCCAGATGAAAGTCGAGTGCTGACAGCATCTGGGGCATCGCCTCAGGCCCTGCCGCCAGCTGATCTCCATAGAAGATCAGGGTGTGCTCCGCCAGTTTCCTCCAGTCCTCGTTCTTGGTCATTTGAGACAGTCTCAGCAGATTGAGGGTCGTGACGGAGTTACCGCTGGGTTGAGCAGAATCGTAGGTCTCCTTGGTCCGCAGCAGCAGCGACGGATCCCCTCCGGTAGTGTCGAAGAATCCGCCCGACTCGGAATCGTAGAAGAGCTCCCTCGATTTCTCCGTCAAGGCGACCGCCTGCTTGAGCCAGCGAACGTCCAGGTCCGCCTCGTAGAGATCGAGTAGGCCCATGGTAAGGAAAGCGTAGTCGGACAGATGAGCTGCGTAGCGCGATTCTCCCTCTCGATAGCGGCGCAGAAGACCTCCGGTCTTGGCGTCGTATAGTTTCCGCAGGATGAAGTCGGCGCTCTTGGCGGCGGCCTCACGGTATCGAGGCTCACCGAATGTCTGAGATGCCCGGGCGAAAGCCGAGATCATCAGTCCATTCCACGAAACCAGGATTTTGTCGTCCAGAAAGGGCCGAGGGCGCCTTTTTTGCACGGCAAACAAGCTTTTGCGGGACGTTTCCAGCACCCTGAGAACCTCCTCTTGAGAGCGATTGAATTTCTTGGAGGTTTCGGGAACTGAGGAGGCGACGTAGAGAATGTTCTTGTTCGGGAACACGTCGTGGGGATCACTCAAGGCGTTGCCGTCAGATTTCACTCCATAGTGATGGGCAAAGAGCGCGGCCTCTTCCTTGTCCAGGATCTGTTCGATTTCCTTTTGCGTCCAGACATAGAAAGCTCCCTCCTTCTTTCCCTCTCCTGCCATAGGCGCGCTCTCGGCGTCCTCGGCGGAGTAGAAGCCTCCCTCCTTGCGAGTCATCATGGTTAGAACGTAGTCGAGCGTCTTTCGGGCGATCGAAGAGTAGAAGCTGTCGCCCGTGAGTTGAAAAGCCTCTAGGTAGACGCATACCAATTGTGCCTGATCGTAGAGCATTTTCTCGAAGTGGGGAACACGCCACTGACCGTCCACGGAATACCGATGAAAACCGCCTCCCAGATGGTCGAAAAGACCACCCTCGGCCATACTTCGCAGCGTCGCAAGCGTCATGTCGAGGGCCTTTTGGTTGTTAGCGCTTCGATGATATCGGAGCAGGAAATTCAACCCGACCGGTCGAGGGAACTTCGGCCCCTGTCCGAATCCTCCGTAGCGGGGATCATAGGTTCTTTCGAAGCTCCCGAATCCTTTGGACAAGAGTGATCGTTTCAGAGGTTGTTGTCCGGACTCGATTATGGTGCGTTTGCGAAGGAACTCCGTCAGCTTGGTGCTGGTCTCGAGCAGTTTTTCGGGCTGATCGCTCCAAAACTGAACGATCTTCGCCGTCAGTTCGCGGAATTTTTCCGGCGGAAAGTAGGTGCCGCCGTAGAAGGGTTTCAGAGCAGGAGTCAGAAACAGCGACATGGGCCAACCGCCTCGGCCGGTGAGAGCCTGGACGGCGGCCATATAGACTCGGTCCACATCGGGACGCTCTTCGCGATCGACTTTGATGTTGACGAAATTCTGGTTCATGAACTTGGCGATTTCCGAGTTCTCGAACACCTTTCTCTCCATGACATGACACCAGTAGCAGGTCGAGTAACCGATCGAGAGAAAGATTGGCTTGTTCTCCTCGCGCGCCCTTTCGAACGCCTCGTTGCCCCAGGGATACCAATCCATTGGATTGAAGGCATGTTGCAGCAGATAAGGGCTCTTTTCCTGGGCGAGGCGGTTCGGCTTCTTTTCCTCTACGGCGGCCTCCGCGTCGGGTGAGGAGCACGAAACCGAAGCCTGGAGGGCGGTGATGGCCAGGAGGAGGCAGCAACGAGTGAGCAGTGAGCAGTGAGCAGTGAGCAGTGAGCTGTTGTTGGTAAACTTAGCATCAATTCTCGGTTTTGATGCCTCTTTCCTAATCTGATGCCGTTTGCCGTTTCTCAGTTGCATGACAGTTTTATACTTTTCTGGAGCCTACCACTCGTACTATGGACTGTTGATTGCTGCATAGTCGATGATAGTTTTTCACTGCTCACTGCTAAACTCTCGAATCGAGTAGAAGGAGCATGACCAGGGCATCTTCGCTTCCCTGTGAGCCCGAATAGTAGTTCTTGCGAACATCCACCTGCCTGAAGCCCATCTTTCTGTAGAGCTGTAGAGCGAGCTCGTTGCTGGCGCGCACCTCGAGCAGAACAGCGCCGGCCCGCTCTTCCCGCGCCAGGTCGAGAAGCGTCTGCAGGAGTTGGTGGCCTAGCCCCCGGCCACGTGATTCAGCTCGAACGCAGAGGTTCAAGACGTGGGCAATCCGGGCCTGTAGTGACATCACCGCGTAGGCCTGAATGACCCCATCCTGCTCCAGCACCCGACAGCAGTAGCCTTCCTCCAGGCAGTCGTTGAAGAAGTCCGTCTGCCAGGGGGTCTCGAAGCTCTGATCCTCGACCTGAGAGATCTGGGACACATCCCTGAGATCCATGGGTCTGACCTGATATGTGGTCGGCGAAAAACTCATGAAAGATTGTCATCTCCGGGATGCCTGGCGTCCCTCGTGGTGAAGCTGCGCAAGGACATCTGGTGTCGTTTCTTCGTGTTTCTCTTACCACAATCGGGCGACCGCTGCTCAGCGTTCATCGACCATGGAGACCAATTGTTCTTGCCGAAGTGCCTGGGGACTGGTATCTTCTGTGACTGAGAAGGCTGTAGATACTATTCACCAAATCTAAAAAGGAGGGCTTATGTCGTTTTCACTCCCACCCTTGCCCTATTCTTCTGACGCTCTGGAACCACACATAGACCAGCGAACCATGGAAATCCACCACGGGAAGCATCATGCTACCTACGTGACCAATCTCAATAACGTAGTTGGATCCGCGCCTGAACTCGAGGGGAAGAGCCTCGACGAATTGCTGGCGGACGGATGTGCCGTCGTTCCCGAGGGAATTCGCACGGCGGTGCGAAATAATGGTGGCGGACATTACAACCATTCCCTTTTCTGGACCATCATGGGGCCTGGTGGCACCGGTAGTCCCGTTGGGAATCTTGCTCAGGCGATAAATGGGGCCTTTGGGAGTGTCGACGATTTCAAAGCGAAGTTTGCTGCGGCAGGTGTGGGCAGATTCGGCTCAGGCTGGGCCTGGGTGGTCAAGGACGCTTCGGGTTCTGTTTCCATTACCTCAACACCGAATCAAGACAATCCCGTCATGGAGGGTGGAAATCCGATTCTAGGCCTCGATGTGTGGGAGCACGCGTATTATCTCAACTACCAGAATCGAAGGCCTGATTACATCGCTGCCTGGTGGAATGCCGTAAACTGGCAGGCGGCTGAAGATCGTTTTAATTCCTAATCCGGCCGCGCGCAACCGGGGCCGGTCGTCTCGACCTTAGGGGTTAGCTCTGCTGTTCCCCAGTTAGGTGATTTTATGAGTGATCAAATATTTGAGTTCCCAAATTTTAAGCCCCCGAAGATGTCGATGAAACTGGTTTTGATCGGCGTCGCTGTGCTGGCCGGCCTGGCCATCGTAACCGGGAGCTTTTTTCAAGTTCAGCCGGAGGAAGAAGGACTCGTCCTCCGATTGGGCCGCCTTGTGAGGACGACGAGTCCCGGGCTTAACCTGAAGATTCCCTTTGTAGAGCGCGTGATAAAGGTTCCTGTGCAAAGGCAGCTGAAACAGGAGTTCGGCTTCAGCACGGTTGAGTCGCCCGGACGATCCAGGCGAGGCAGTCAGTTCCTGGGCGAATCACTGATGCTGACTGGAGATCTCAACGTTGCGGTCGTGGAGTGGATTGTCCAGTATCGAATCGTGGATCCCTATCGCTACTTGTTCATGGTGCGTCACCTCGAGGAGGCCTCAAGCAGCCGCCCATTCTACTCTTCTCTTCTGCATGACATGAACGAGGCAGTAATGCGGGAAGTAGTGGGCGATCGTACAGTCACCGAGGTACTGACGGTCGGCCGTCAGGAGATCGAGAGCATCGTCGAGCAGAAGCTCCAGGCGCTAAGCACCCAGTATGAAATGGGGATCACAATTGATCAGGTCGTCTTGCAGAACGTGACTCCACCCGGTCCTGTGAAACCGTCCTGGGATGAAGTGAACCAGGCAGAGCAACAGCGGGATCAGCTCATGAATGAGGCCCGGGCAGCATACAACAAGGTGATCCCTCGGGCTCAAGGCGAAGCCCTACAGGCGGTTCTACAGGCTGAAGGCTATTCGCTGAATCGAGTCAATTCCGCCGAGGGGGATGCTGCCCGCTTCAACTTGCTCTATGACGCTTATCGCAAGGCCCCCGAGGTCACCCGTCGCCGCATGTATCTGGAGACCATGCAAAAGGTCCTTCCTCGCCTGGGGGGAAAGCTCTTCTTGGATGAACACGCCGACGGGGTCATGCCTTTGCTGCCTCTGGGCGAACTGCGTAAGATGCTGACGACAGAACCGGAGGGGGGAGCGGCCCAATGAGACGTGAGTATGTTTATCTTGCTGTGCTAGCGGTCATGCTGTTCGTGACCATGGATGGGACCTATGTTGTAGAAGAGGGCCGACAGGCGATCATTACCCAGTTCGGGGATCCCAAAGGAGACCCTGTCACCGATCCGGGACTTCACTTCAAGCTGCCGTTCGTGCAGAAGGCCAACTTTTTCGACAAGCGCTTTCTTCAGTGGGACGGGGATGCGGATCAGATGCCGACCAAGGACAAGCGCTTCATCTCAGTGGATACCTACGCGCGTTGGCGAATTACCGATCCCCTGCTGTTCTTTCAGCGACTGCGCGACGAGAGAGGGGCCCAATCACGCCTCGATGGTATCTTGGGTGGGGAGACACGGAACGCGATCGCTCGGCATGACCTGGTCGAAGTCGTGCGCAGCAGCAATCGGGAAGAAGTGACAACGTCCAAGGACTCGGAATCGGAAGAAGAAACGTCGAACCTGCAGCAGATCACGAAGGGGCGCAAGGATATTATTCGCTCCATCTTGGAGACCGCGGCCCCTAGGGTACAGGATTTCGGAATCGAGTTGATCGATCTGCAGTTCAAGCGGATCAACTACGTGGAGGAGGTCCAGAAGGACGTGTTCGCCCGCATGATCGCCGAGCGGAAGCGCATTGCTGCCCGTTACCGGTCCGAAGGTGAAGGTGAAGCCGCGAGGATCCGGGGAGAGCAGGAGCGCGAACTGCAGCGCATCCAATCAGAAGCCTACCGATCGTCTCAGATGATTCGCGGAGAGGCCGACGGCAAGGCCACAGGGATCTACGCCAAGTCCTACAACCAAGATGCCGCCTTCTATGCTTTCACGAAGAGCATGGAGACCTTTGAGAGTGGAGTTGACTCATCCACCACGCTTGTTCTCACGACCAAAGGCGACCTGCTCAAGTACCTGGTCCGTCCGTAGTAACCCGATAGGGTTTTCTCCGAGGTTGGTAGTCACGGTGGTCTCCAGGCCGCCGTGCCTTGAGCCAGAGGCTCCATAATCACGGCCTGGAAGGCCGTGCCACGGTTTGCACAGACAAGGGACGTTTCGACGTGCGCCGTATTCTTGAAGTTTCAGCGTAGATTCGGCATTTCTTTGAGCGCAGAGAGTAGGCGATCAACATCTTCGATGGTGTTGTAGAGGTGTGTCGAAATACGCACCCGCCCCGAACCCGGCCAGACCAACACGCCCTTTCGTCCGAGCAATTCCGCTATCGCCTCGCTGTTGGGAGTGGCGAAGCAGACATTGCCGGCGCGCCTGGATGCGTTCTGGGGTGTCATCAACTCCAATCCCTGTGCCTGGAGCCCATTCCAGACGCGGTCTGCCAGGCTGGTAATGTAGGCTTCGATGCGGGGCATCCCTATCTCCAAGAGATGATCCAACGCGTTGTTCAAGACGTAGATGCCGATGAAGGAGGGATTCCCGGGTTCAAACCGGGCTGCTTCTGAGCGCGTGGAATAGTGGGTCGGATCCTGCCAGTCCCCATAAGAGGTGCCGGTGTGCCAGCCTAGGAACGGTGGCTTCAGGTCGGGCTGCCTCGTCTGGTTGCAATAGAAGATAGCCAGGCCGTGGACCCCCAGGAGCCACTTGTAGCAACTGGAGACGAGAATATCGGCATGGTTGGCCTGGACCTCCACCACGCCGGTGGCGTGAGTCGCGTCAATGCTGAGCAGGGCATTGCTGGGGCGGACCACTCTAGCCAGTTCCTCCAGGCGCAATCTCTGGCCCGTGAGGAAGCTGACCTGACTGACTGCGACTACTCTGGTCTGATCGTCGATGGCTCCGCCGAGATCGGATAAGGAGATGGACCAGTCTTGGTGATGCACGATTCGGATTTCCACTCCGCGGTCCTGGAGGCGTGTCCAGGGAAGAATGTCTGAGGGGAATTCCAGGTCGCAGACGACCACGTTGTCGCCGGGACGCCACTCCAGGCTGTAGGCCAACAGATTGATGCCTTCGGAACTGGAAGAGAGAAAGGCAATCTCTTCGGGGGCGACTCCCAGTAGGGTGGCGATCTTTTGCTTGCAAACGCCGTAGGTCTCCAAGATCCGGTCTCGGCCGGCTGCGCCGCTGCTTTTGTCCTCGAAGAACCGATTGATAGCCGACCGATGGCTTTTGAGGATGGGAGTCTCCGCTCCGGCGCAGAGATGGGTAATCTGGTCCAGTCCCAGGAAATCTGACTTGGGTATCAGCATGTTGCCTTCCGCGCCGGGATTATAGAGCGAAATTGTGCCAACAGGCTATCGCCGATTTAGAGAAGTCCCCTCCCGTGGCCTCCTGGTCCGACCAACGCTGCTCCCGGCTGCTGCTCCCGGCTTCGTCCGAGGCAGTGTTTTCGTCTGGCAGTCTTCCTATCCGGAAGACCGGAAGAAGTCTCCGTCCCTTTTCGGGTGCGGGGGCCTATAATGAACCCTTTGTCTGGGCCACATGCCCCGACTGCTCGCAGGGATATCAAACATGCCCTCCACCTTTTTGGAATGTCCTCGCTGTAGTTCAACCTATCCGAGCAGCCAGCAGATGCATCTCTGCGAGTGCGGATCCCCACTTTTGGTGCGCTACGATTTGCAGCAAGTCAAAGCCTCCTTTCAACGGGAAGCTCTGCAGTCACGGAGCCACAGCCTGTGGCGTTATGAGGAGTTGTTGCCGATTGATGACCCCGAGGGCGTGGTTTCGCTGGGGGAGAACATGACTCCGCTACTGGCCCTGGAAAAGCTGGGGCAGGAGCTTGGGGTTCCCCGCCTTTTCCTGAAAGACGAGGGTGCTCTTCCGACCGGGACCTTCAAGGCCCGTGGTGCGGCCATCGGTGTCTCCAGGGCGAAGGAACTGGGAGTAAGCATTCTCGTGATGCCCACCAACGGCAATGCCGGAGGTGCCTGGGCCGCATACTGTGCTGCGGCAGGGATCCAGGCCGTCATTGTGATGCCGGAGTCGGCTCCCGTCATGAATTGGAAGGAATGCACGCTAGCGGGAGCCTCCTTGTATCTGGTGAATGGACTGATCAGTGACGCCGGCAAGATCGTGGCACGGGCGATCTCAGAATACGGCTGGTACGACGCATCCACCCTGAAGGAGCCCTATCGGATCGAGGGCAAGAAAACGATGGGGTTGGAGCTGATCGAGCAGCTGGGATGGCGAGTTCCCGACGTGATCCTCTATCCAACCGGTGGCGGAGTTGGAATCATAGGCATTTACAAGGTCATCAAGGAGCTGCAGGAGATCGGGCAGCTCGATGGACGTCTGCCCCGCATGGTAGCGGTACAATCTACGGGTTGCGCCCCCATAGTGAAGGCTTGGGAGCAGGGCAAGTCAGAGTCTGAGTTCTGGGAAAATGCTCACACCGCCGCCTTTGGAATCACCGTCCCCAAGGCTCTGGGGGACTTCCTGGTGCTGGAAGCCATCTATGAGACGGAGGGGTGTGCTATCGCAGTAGACGACAAGGAAATTCTCGAGGCACAACGGCAGCTAGCTTCGCGCCAGGGCCTGCTGGTGTGTCCGGAGGGAGCGGCCACTCTATGCGCCGCCGCTAGACTTGCCCAGACGGGTTGGATCAAGAAAGAGGATGAGGTGGTCCTCTTCAATACGGGGACTGGACTCAAGTATCCCGAGACCGTCGAGGCAAACCCCGAAGTCCTGGAACCCGAAGACAGCTTGCCTGGCTAGCCCGCATTTCTCATCGCTGGTCTACTGCGAAAACGCTCCCGGGTCGAGATACGCCTGCACACTAAAGCTCCGACTCCACCATGACGAAGAGAGTTACGGAAGTCAAAAAAAACAGAATAGCCAGGGTCAGCGGGAAGGAGCAATCATTATGGAACCCTATAAGCTATTGATTCAACTATCCTGATCTCTACTCCTGATCTCTACTCCTGCCGACCTCTTGCTGGAGTGATTGCTGGTCCCAGTCCCCCAGCGCGGCTCAACGCCAGTGGTTCCAGGATCACCCCCGAAGACTGGAGCTGTTCGAGCTCTACTTCAAGAGTCAAGAGGCGCGAAGCAATCGTCGAGAAGCTGTCGGAGCTTCCAACTATCGACGAAAAATGGGCAGAGCACAGAAGAAAGTCGCTGAGCTCATCCGTACGTCTTATCAGTTGCAGAAAATGCGGCTCGACCCGAGTTTGCTCCACGTCGATACTCCGAAGCTGATTGACAAGTGTGAGACTCTCTCGAAGGACATCAAGCGGCTGCTGCGATAGCGACCCCGCTCACAATTTATAAGTTTTCTACTGCGGAGATGCCATCATCCGCCCGGGCTGCGTTTCGCTCGGTCGGCCTCCTCAACGTACTGCACGAGGACGACTGTGGGGGCTCGCCACGAGTGGTCTCGGTCGCAAGCCTTGCCAGGACGCCACTTGGCGCCTCGTTACGACAAGTCATGAGAAATCCGGGCTAGCTGATCGTATCCGTCGGCTGGTAATTCCGATAGAAATCCTTGACCTGCGTCTACGTATCGTCGCACGGGGCGGCTGAGGCCACGTCGGATGGCAGTGGGCCCGGCGTAGTAGCCGGCCAGGGCCAGGTCGATGCTTCCCAGTCTTTTCTCCAGCTTTGCCAGGTAACGACAACCCGCCTGAATATTTCTCTCGGTATCGAAGCGTTCATCCCGAGCCCTCATGTCACCCTGGCTCTTCTTGTAGCCTCGGCGGAGGGTCTTGGCATAGGACTTTAGTTTCCCCAAGGCGAACTCGCGCGCTTCGCTAGAACCGTAGAGGAAGGTCACGAGCAATCGGTCGTAGTCTGCGGGATAGATCAGGGTCTTCATGCCCAGATATCTGGCCATAGGAGGCATGATTTGCATGACACCTACCGCTCCAAGGTCGGAGACCACGAAATGCCCGAACAACGATTCCTGCCTGATAACGGCCATCACCAACAGTGGATCCAAACCGGTCTCGCGGGCATAGGTTTCGACGTATTCCACGTAGTTCTTCGCTTTGGGGAAATCCTGGAGAAGTCCCGAGTATCGGGGGTAGAGGACTCCTGATGCCTCTGTCTCAATGTTCTCCAGATATGAATAGGGGGCATGCGCAGAGCTAGCCCTGCCTCCAGGTCAGCGGCTTCTTGCCCGGAACCTGTCGCCTGAGGATAGAGGAGTCAGGGGTGCAAGCCGAGGCTGCCACGTCAACTGGGCGAGGGCCCCTGTGGCTATCGTGGTTAGAAAAGTCCTACGAGAGAGAAGCGTCATTTTTC
Organism: Acidobacteria bacterium UBA6911; assembly: GCA_963579905.1. GTDB lineage: Bacteria > Acidobacteriota > UBA6911 > RPQK01 > JAJDTT01 > CAUZIZ01. The sequence continues at coordinate 24,464 of CAUZIZ010000037.1, forward strand.
AGCCACCGGCGGATGTCCGTCCGTTCGGTTGGGTATCGTCATATCTCGGCCAGTACTTTACGATTGATAGCCAGCCGAGATGCATGCCTGACTTTATCTGGGTGTGATGTTGGAGAGGAGGAAAAGCCCGCGAGTCGGAACAGGGAGGGGCAGACGTGATCCTTTAGGAGGCGGGAAACCCCAGCCACCAGTTGATCAGCCCCATACACTCATGGGCAACTGTCTCGATCGCTGAATGTTTTTTCCGCCAGCCCTCCACTACGAAGGTCGGATCTTCTTTGGGAGCGCGGATGATGGGTTTTACCTGTCCGTTTGCCACGTGGTTCCAGATCAGGCGAGATCGACGTGTGGGGGGTCTAGAGGTCACGACGATCAGCTTTGAGTTCTCTTAGAACCTCTTGGGCCTCAGTGACAGTGCTGTGGATTTCTCCACCGATGACGCCGATCGCTTCATTGGGAACCCCTAGCTTGACGAGTATCTGAAGACTGACCTCGTGTTTTTCCGGATAGCCCAAGCCAAACGCCTTGAGCGCATAATCCCGCTTGGACAGCCGAGCACGAGTCAAGACCACTCGGGGCGCCCATCCCGCCGTGTAGAGTTGGGCAGCTCCCAGGGGGCGATAGGGGATGCCACCTGACAAGACGATAATAGCGGAGGCAGATTCGAGTGGATCCTCGACGAACAGCCGGCTAGCGAACTCCCTTAGAATCGGAGGGTGAGCGAAATACAATACGCACACGATCAGGATGACCAGGACAGTGAAGAGTTTTAGAAGTCGTCGCACGGCTTTTTGTTACCTCGCAGGCAAGACTAAGAGAAGGTGCTTCCGGCGCCAACAAGGACGAGAGATTCTCTCCCCGTTGCGAGAGATCGGCAGTCCCTCGGCGTTAGTGGGCCAGGACGGTTAAGACCATGAAGAAATCGATCTTGTTTCTTTTCTGTCTGGGTGGTGTTGCGGTTCTCGAGGTGGCTACGATCACCGCCTTCTGCGGTCAGGTTTATCGTTGTGGCTGCAGCTACTCCGAGGGCATGACCTACTGCAATGTGAATAGTCCGTCGGAGCCGAGCTGTCCCTGGTGCAGTCACGGAAAATCCGGTTTCTATATGCTGTTTGGCCTCATCTTGGCGGGGACGGCACTGAGCATCTGTCTGGCCTTCACACGGTTTGGCCCCAGCCTGGTCCCAGGACTTGCGGCTGGACTCATTGGATACCTGGTCTGGGGGTTTCTGGTGGCTCTAGCCTTTGCTCTCTATGATGATTACCCGCTACTGAAGCTCTGGAGTGGCTAGGAGTCTGCGCGGTAGAAATGATCGTAGCGAGAAAGCGGGGAATCGAGACCAGATTTTCTCGATTTCGAGGCGCATAGTTGTTCTATTCGTCGAAAAATCAGGGAAATATGGGCCGATTTTACCGTTTTCGCAGTAGATCAATTTCTACCGCGCAGGCTCCTAGTCCGTGACCGGTTTGCCCAGGATCCTCAATAGGACCGCGAGGAAGAGGGGTCCAAGCGGAAGCAGGAGCCACACGGGCATACCCAGTCCAATGGGCAGGGTTCCACACATGATTGATACGGCGCCCACGAGCAGTGCATATGGGAGCTGGGTCCGCACGTGTGCAGCGTGGTCGCAGCCGCTGGCCTGTGAGGAGAGTACCGTGGTATCGGAAATCGGCGAACAGTGATCCCCAAAGATTGCTCCAGCCAGGACGCTGCTCACCGCAGCCAGGAAGATGGGGTGTGTTGGAGGGATCTGGGCACCGCCCGACGATAACATCGAGTGCACCAGTGGAATGGCCAACGGCATGATGATGCCCATCGTCCCGAAGCTGGTTCCAGTCGAGAATGCGACAACGACTGAAAGCAGGAACACAAGAGTGGGTAGCAGCCAAACCGGCAGGCTCTCTTCAAGGAGCTCTCCCAGATAGCTTCCTGTATAGAGGCGGTAAGCGGAGTAGGGGTATTTGGTGGAAAGCGCGGACTCAACCTCGGTGGGGTTCGCCTCCGAATCCGTCAGAGGGACTTGGTCAGCCTCCTGGCCTACGGCCGAGGGCCTGTTTCCAGCCATCGAGGAGAGGGAAGAAGCCAACCAGAGAATGACCAGGGCAGGAATCATCAACCGGGCACCTGACGCGGCGGCTTCCAGGATCTGTCGGATTGTAAGGAGGCGTTGCACCGAGCTTAGCAGCGCGGCCACCAGCGCACCGGCCAGGGCACCCCAAAAGAGTGAGCTGTAGGAGTTGGATTCACCCAGCACCTCCCAAATTGAAGGGTGCGCAGCGGCTCCGAAATGGGCTCGGCCCGTCGAATACAGAAGGTACATGATTGCCCCCACTGTAATTGCAATAGGCACAACCGCGTTGTACCAGCGAGCCGGTGTCTGGGCATTGGGTAAGTTCGGCTCTGGCCGCAGGGACTTCTCCGTCTGAGCTGTCCTGAGGTGGCTCCGGACACAGCGTCGCTCGGCCTGCAGCATGGGACCCATGTCCCGACCGAACCAGGCTACGATCGGAACGAATAACAAGGCCCATATCACATAGAAGCGATAGGGGATGCTCTGGACAAATATGGCGAAGGCATTCCAGTCCTGTTCAAGCGGAAGTTTATCGAGGCCGTCTTGAATATACCCAATTTCGACGGCAACCCAGGTTGAGACCACGGCCAAACCAGCAACCGGGGCGGCGGTCGAGTCCACGAGATAGGCCAGCTTCTCGCGTGAAATTCGCAATCGGTCGGCCAGAGGGCGCAGGGTCGTACCCAGCAACAAGGTGTTGGCGTAATCGTCGAAGAAGACGAAGAGGCCCAGGCCCCAGACGACCATTTGGCCGTCACGACGATTCCGGGCCCAGCGAGAAACCTCATCAACCAAACCCCGCATTCCGCCACTACGATTGACGAGGCCGATCATTGAGCCCATCAAGAGCGTAAAAGCAAAGAGGCGGAGTTTGCTCGTGTCCACCAGGGTAGGCCAGAGGTGAATTGTCAGCGTGTTGGAGATGGCAGGCAGCGGATTCCCATGCTCCAAGACGAACCCACCCGCGAAGATGCCGACGAGAAGGGAAGGCACCACCCGCTGAGTGACGATGGCGAGTAGAATAGCCACCGCCGGAGGAAGAAGGCTCAGCCAGCCGAAGGGATGTTCCATCACTGGCGACATATTAGCAAGTAGGCTGCCCCACTCTCAAAACTTTCGGCCGCGCACGGGGTAAACTGCCAGTACAACGAAGCCCAGTCCGTCAGAGATAAGGACAAGGACACAGACCTTGACAGGTCGAGTCTCCCCGGCAGCGATCTGAGGTTAGCATCGAGAGTTGTATCGATAAGTATCCATGAAGTCTTTGCTTGTCGTCGTCAGTCAGTTTGCACGTTGCACCCGTTGGAGGTCGGGATCGGACTCTCTAGAATCCTTGCTAGCCAGGGACCATTTCCGGACAAGATTCCTATACCCTCGCGCTCAGGCTGAAGTAGAAGAGGCAATTCAAGAGAGTCTGGGCGATGGAACCCAGGGTGTCGTGATTGTAGGAGGCGATGGGACGGTCACCCAGGTGATAACCGCACTTCATGGGAATCCGCTCCCGGTCACGATTCTCCCTGCGGGAACTGCTAACGACTTTTCCCGCGAACTCGGTTTTTCTTCGGACCCCACGGAGTTGCTGGCTCGTCTGAGGGTGGGACGTATCCGAGGCGTAGATTTATTGGACGTGAATGGGAGACGCTTTTGTACTATCGGGGGTCTAGGGCTGCCTGCCCACGGAGCTCTCAGCGTCAGCCGCTGGCGGAAAACCCATCGACTCCTTGCCTCCTCCATCAAAGTGCTGGGTACTTCTGTCTACCATGTCGCGGTGGTGGCAAATATCCTCTTCCGCCCCGGGATCAGTTCGACGATCGAGTTGACTTATCGCGTCCCCGGAGATTCGGTGGAGTCGCACCTGCAGGTCCGCACCTCCGGTGTGCTGATTGCCAATCAGGGCGGTTTGGCCGGGCTTCGTGTTTCCCCTGAGTCCAGAAACGACGATGGTGTTTTCGAGATCGTGCTGCTTCCGCCGGGGACTCGAGCCCATCTTCTAAAGATGCTTTTCAAACTGCTTGGAGGCGATCCTTTATCATCGAGTGACGTCACCTTGTACCAAGCCAGCGAGGCAAGGTTGCGCTGTCCGCAGCCGTGTGTTTTCTTCGGCGATGGTGAATTGCTGGAAACCGCGGCCGAATTTCGACTCTCCAGTCGGCCTGGACTACTGAGAGTGATCTATTAGTCGAATGTTTTTTGACGATCTAGGCCTTATTCCCTTTAGAGACGCCCTGGCCGCCCAGACCGATTCGGTGTCTCGGATCGCTGCCAGCGAACAGCAGGAGACGGTCTATCTATTGGAACATCCTAGTGTGTTTACACTGGGAAGAGCGGGCCAAGCAGAGAATGTCCTGACGAAAAGGGATTGGGAAGGGCGCAGTCTCGAGCTGGTACGGACCAGTCGAGGCGGAGATGTGACCTACCATGGCCCAGGGCAACTGGTAGGCTACCCTCACCTGGATTTGAGACAACGCGGTCGTGATGTGGGTCGGTACTTGAGAGACCTCGAAGAGACGCTGATCCGTACTGGAGCTCATTTCGGTGTCACCGCGTTCCGCAGGAAGGGCCTCACCGGAGTGTGGACCCATAAGGGAAAGCTGGCATCTATTGGGGTCGGAGTACGACGCTGGATAACCATGCACGGGTTCGCCCTGAATGTGAACAACGATCTGCGCTACTTCGAGCTCATTCGTCCTTGTGGGATTCCGGACTGCCCCGTGACCTCGTTCAAGGATCTTTTAGGGGTCTCATTGGAACTGGGCGAGGTCAAAGAAGTCTACGAGCGAGAGTTTCGTTCGGTCTTCGTGGTCCGCGACCCCTAGAGCCGGGGCGCCCCGGATGATGACAGCAGCAGGATCGGAGACGAGAGAACTGTTGACGTAGGACTGGAGGCCTGATAGGTTCTCATGCTTCCGATTGCGAAGCCAGACTGATCGAGAATTGGGATGGCTAAGACAATTCCGATAGGTACCGACGAATCGAGAAGGGATCGGTACGCTGTTGCGAGGAGGCAAAGCAAAATGAGTGCGAGACGATTTATCGGTGCATTCTTGATCACGAGCCTTGGCGTGTGCCTGATGCATGCCAAGCAGCCTATAGAAGATGAAATCCAAGATGTCTGGACAGACGTAGATCGGATCGTTGCCGTTGGGAGTGTCCATGGGAATTATGGGCGCTTCGTGTCGATTCTCCAGACGGCCGGATTGATTGATAGTGATACCAATTGGTCTGGAGGAACCGTCCACTTGGTTCAGACCGGTAACGTCGTGCACTTGGGACCGCATTCCAGGAGGGTGATCGACCTTCTGATGAAGCTTCAAGAGCAGGCGCGAGCAGCCGGTGGGTATGTCCACGTCCTGATAGGCAACCACGAGGCCATGAATCTGACTGGCGATCTTCGCTATGTGAACCCCCAGGAGTACGCAGCCTTCGCGGACAAACACTCCAAGGCGCTCAACTTCCGATTCTTCGATCCGGAAGCCGAGGCTTGGAAGCAAAATGACGCCGAGACACAGGTGGATAACCCAGCTGGCCAAATGGGCCAGCGTCGGTACAAGGCCTTCAGGGAGAAATGGGTGGCTGACTACCCCTTGGGATATTTTGAGTACCGTTACGCTTTCGGTCCGGACGGAGACACGGCAGCGGCTTGGGTGACCCAGATACTTGCCTCGGAGCCCAGCACCAAGAAGAAGGTTTTCGATGACTTGAGAAAAACAAAGCGTTACGCGCCTTGGACCCTTAAGCAGAACGTAGCGGTTCAGATCAACGACACGCTTTTCATTCACGGGGGGATCAGTCCGAAGTACGCTTCGTCGTCCCTCCGTGAGATCAACGAAACGGTGCGCAGCGAGCTGATCGATAGGGCGAAGTTCAACAAGGGTATGGCTGTGGATCCTGAAGGGCCTCTCTGGTACGAGGGCCTGGGGAAGGGTTCTGCCTCGGAGACTCATGTAGAGCAGCTCCTCAAACAACACCAGGTCAAGCGAATTGTGGAAGGCCATACCCATACGCCGGGTACCATCATGCCGCTCTTCGACGGTAAGGTCCTCGCGATAGACGCGGGGCTTCGGCTGGGCCGAATGGCCTTTCTCGTCATCGAAGGGGACAAGTCCACTGCCGTACAGGGGTCCAAGAGCGTCGAGATCCCCTCGGATTCAGGAAAATTACTCGCCTATTTGAAGGAATCGGCCGCCATGATGTACCGGGTCCCACCAGAGCTGCAGGCTGCTATCAAGGAGCTAGAATAGCGAGGTGGTGGTGTGAAGAGGAGATGCCAAAATGCCTAGTAATTTTTGCGCAGACCCTTTGAACATCAGAAAATAACTTTAGCTACATCAGTAAACCCAACAAGACAACTTAAAGCCACATCCCCACTACTCTCTCCGTGATTGATCGACGACGCGAGTGAAGAAGTACCAGCGTTCATCACTGACGATCGTGCATGACGCCCAACGTGGGGTTTCTCAGTTCTGGTTCTCAGGTTATTTCCATCAGCTCAATGTTCGGCTTCTGACTAGCTCTCCGTCGCTTCTCTTCCAGGACCCGGCGATTGTTCTGAATTACTGCGCCTATGTCGAACTTGGTGAGGCGGAAGAGCTTTCTAATGATTCTCAACAAACGGAAAGCACAGAAGAAAGCCTGAGAGAGACTCCCAGATCCTCCAGGCAACTACTGAAAGGATCATGGCAACCGAACGTGACACTATCCGCGTCCCTAACGATCTTGGTTGTTCCGGTTCATCAAAGCGATGATGCTATCTAGACCCCGCTTCAATAGGTCGTCGCTTTCGCACAGGGCTTGACGGTAGGAATCGATCGGCTGACCCATCGGATCGCCAATGTCTCTGGATGGGCCAAACATCTCGCTAAGCAGATAGACTTTGTGTGCAGGCTCCGGGAATCTCTCGCGTGTGCAAGTCTTATGGCTCTGGGCCATCACCAAGACCAGGTCGGTCTCTACCATCATTTCAAGGGTCAGTGCACGCGAGCGAAAAAGCGACCAATACATCGGAGGTCTCGTCAGAGTAGGGCCCACCTCCCCCCGCGGAGATCACGACCATCTGCTTGCCACTCTTGGCATCCAGATAGATAGCTGGAGTAGCATAGCCGTCGGCCTCCAGCCGGGTTTCCCAGAGCTGCTTTCCGCTGGCGGCGTCAAAAGCCCGAAATCGGCGGTCTTTGGTGGCGGCGATGAAGACCAGGCCTCCTGCCGTGACCACTGGACCTCCGACGTTGACGGTGCCGGTTTGAGGCACTCCCTTAGCTGTCAGCTCATCTACAATGCCCAGTGGGACCTGCCAGACCAACTCGCCGCTGTTCAGATCGACGGCGCTCAGGCTTCCCCAGGGAGGCTTCTGGCAGGGCCACAGATGCTTGTCCCAGAATCGCCCTCCTCTTCCTCGAGCGCTGCCCAGATGGCTTACATTGGCGTACAAAAGTCCACTGCTTGGGTCGAAGGCGACGCTGCCCCAGTTGGAGCCCCCCATGCTTCCTGGAAACACCAATGAGGGTTTCTCCATGGTGGGATAGAGGCCCGGGAAATCCAGAGAGTCGAAGAGCTCCAGGCAGTGGCGGTGGTGCTCGGGGGTTACACTGCTGATGTCGTCCCGGGTGAATCGGTGGGGAACCAGAGGTGGCGGTTTGGTCGGAATCGGCTGGGTGGGCCAGGTAAAGACTCCCCCCTTCTTGGCTCGGGGAACGGGACGTTCTTCGATTGGAAAAACGGGCTCTCCCGTGACCCGGTTCAAGACGAAGAGGAGAGCCATCTTGGTAGCCTGCACCACGGCCGGGATCTCTTTGCCGTCTTGCCGGAGGGTCACCAGAGCGGGCTGTGACGGCAGATCGTAGTCCCAAATGTCATGGTGGACGATCTGGTAGTACCACCGCAGCTTCCCGGTTTGGGCGTCCACCGCCAGCAGCGAGGTGCCGAAGAGGTCCTGTCCCTCGCGCTCGCTTCCAGGAGCCTCGAGGCCGCCAGCTCCCACATCCCCTACCGCTTGAGCCGTGGGGAGGTAGACCAGGCCGCGGTCAATATCCACACTGATGGGAGCCCACACGTTGGCCTTGCTCCTGTCCTTCCAGGAGTCTCCTTTCCAGCTGTCGTTGCCCTCCTCACCTGGCTGGGGAATGGTGTTGAACACCCAAGCCAGCTTTCCGCTGCGAGCGTTGAAGGCGCGGACCTTACCACTCGGTCCCTTTCCGCCATAGGGCCCCGGAATGATCCGTGAGCCCACGATAATCAGGTCTTTGTAGATGGCAGGTGGGGAACTGACGCCATACTCAGATCCCGCCCAACGGTCGGAGACTCCTTTGCGAAGGTCGACCTCCCCCTGCTTCCCGAAGTCGGGACAGGGCTTTCCAGTAGCAGCATTGAGTGCGATCAATCGCCCATCCCCGGTTCCCAGGATGATCCGGTGATCGAGACCGCTACCAGGCCTATCCTGCCCCTCCCAGTAGGAAACTCCCCGGTGCTGGAGGTACTCCCTTTTCTCTCCCTTTCCTTTCTGAGGATCGAATTCCCAGATCTCGGCTCCGGTTCCCGAGTCCAGTGCGATCACTCGGCTGGATGGAGTCGAAAGGTAGAGCACGTTTCCCACGATCAGCGGGGTACTCTCGAAGGCGGCGATCAAGCTCTTGGGTGCCGAGACGTGGGGCCGCTTGAGCTCGCCCATGTGATAGGTCCAGGCGCGTTTCAGTTTCGAGACATTGTCAGTATTGATCTGCTTCAGGGGCGAAAAGCGGGTGCCGCCGGGATCCCGGCCATAGAAGCGCCACTCCCCGGCTCCCTGGGCCAGGGAAGTGCCCCCGAGCAAGGCGCAGAGCGCGGCACCCAAAAAGAAGGGGAAGAAGAAAGCCAGCATTGTTGATCCTCGGGACGCGGTTAGAAAGGGACAGACTATTCTACTGTCCCAGATCATCCCACCGATCGCAGCTCGGTACAAGGGCTGACCTCTCTGATGTCATCGGTATGAGGTTGCTCGCTACCTGTTAGGACAATCGATCCAGCAGGGTCAAGGCAGAGTTGAGGACCTCATTGGTCTCTACTCCATCCCAACAGCGCATATCGATAGGACATTTCCGGAGATGGCACGGGCTACATTGTACGGGCTTGAAATGGACAATAGCGTTCTCGGCAAGTGGCCCGGTGGCCGACGGGTCCGTCGAACCGAAGAGGGCAACCAGTGGAACACCCAGGGCGGCGGCAAGAGGCATCGCACCTGAGTTATTGGCAATGACGAGCCTCGCCAGGGACATCAATCCCATCGTGGTCTCCATGTCGACGGAACCTGAGATGATGGTGGTGCGGTTCTCGATCCCGCGAACGACTTGGCCAGCGATTGTTTCTTCCCTTTCCCACCCAAGGATCAACAGGAGTACCTGAGCCGTCTGGGTCAACTTCCTACAGACTTCGGCGAAATGTCGCAGCTGCCATCTTCTCGCCACTCCGAAAGCGGAACCCGGATGAACAATAACCAGGGGCATCTGCACGTCGACCCTTGCAGACTCCAGTCTCTTTCAAGCTTTTTCGACAGACGCAGGGGTTGCCTTGATTCTGACCTTCGGATTGAAGCTTTGATCGTTCAGGTAATCTCGGCTCGAAAGACCAGTCCGGAAAATAAGATCCAGATAATAGAGAGCCTCGTGATCAAAACGAGGCGAGCTGACCGGTGTGGTCGGAGCCGAGTCCGAGGTGAAGCGGACAGTGTTGCGGTAGAGCCAGGAACTTAGCGAACTACTTCGCCTGGTTCTGGGTCGGGCCCTGGATGTCAGCAGACTGCCACGGAGCTGCGTGCTATATCCGATCCGCTCGGGTATTCGCGCAAGAAAGGCCAGAATCGCCGCCTCGGTCGCATTTTGGAGGAGAATGGCCTGATCAAAACGCTTTTCTCGCAACATACGAATCATGGGGATCAATGCCGCCAACCTCAGCCTCGGTCCAAGAAATTCGGAAATATGTTCCTCCGGATAGAGAAGGACCTCATCGACGACTGGTAGATTGGCGTAGATTGTCGAAACCCAAGGTCTCGCGAGTACGGTGATTTCCGCATCGCTGGAGCATCGGCGCAACTCTTCCAGCGCTGGAAGCGCCATGATAGCGTCGCCCAGCCAGTTGGGAACCGGAACCAGGATTTTGGGGGCCATGTCTATCGACTCGGTTCTTGATTCGATCTAGCTCGTGCCGCGGTAAGAATATCGGTGTATTGGTTCACCTATTCTGCCCGATCACCCGACCTCTTGGAAGAGAATCAATTGGCGCGGCATTGTTGATCCACAAGATCGCAATAGACGCGATAGAGCCTATCGGTCCATTTCGGGACGCAGAATTCGTCTACAATTCGCTGCTGTGCCGAGGATATCAACTTACGGCGGAGTTGCGGTGAATCATAGAGTCGCCGGATCGCATGGGCCAATGCGGTCGAATCGTCGCGCGGCACGACGAGCCCGTCGACCTGATCGCGAATCAGCTCGATGTTACCGCCTACATCACTTACGACGAGGCTTACTTCCTGCGCCATCGCCTCCATGATCGACAGACTCAAGCCTTCCATGTGCGAGCGTGAGACTTTTAGACGTCCATCAATCCGGTATAACTTCCGCCGTCGGGCCGCGGGCCAACCAGGTGAGTGCGGTCGGCAATGCGATGATCTGCGGCGAGCGTGGAGACTCGCGAATCCTGCACAGCACCTACGAGCAACAAATGGCGGTCCCGCAGATCGGTCAACTCCTGGGCTGCTCGAAGGAGTATATCGAGTCCCTTGACCGGCCGCATATTCGCAACTGCGCCCACGACGAAAGCGTCCTTGGAAATGTTGAATTGGTCGAGCACCGAGCGGGGCTTGGTTTGAAATACCGAACGATCGCAGCCTTCCCATACGGTGACCAGCTTTCCAGGTGAGATTCATGAGGCCAGCAAAGCGCGGTTGGTGGCTCGACAAACACAAATGATTCTGTCCACTCGTGAGTGCCAGAAAGTCAGGAAATTACCCAGGTCGCGCCATTGAAGCCGGTTGATGGTTTCCCGATAGCCGACGATTTTTGGGGCATCGCGCAACCCCCGGAAGGCGCCGATGACACTGGCAAGATCGAGACTGGTGTAGGCGTGAACGATATCGAACTCGCCGGTCCGCAGTTTTTCACGGATGGCACGTTGTGCCGCAAAGTCGATCTTTCGCCTACACTCGAGGCGAGTCGTCACTGCGACGCTGTCGTTGACGGACGGTCGATCGCCCCAGTGACACATAATCTCCAATGTGAAATCTCGACGACGGGCCAGATCTTTCGCTACTCGTTCCAGTTGTGCGGAGACGTGTCTGAAAACCCACAAAACACGCATTGTTTAAACTCCTGGCAAGGAACCGCGCACTAACCCGAATTTCTCATCGCCAGTCTACTACGGCGCCGCAATCATCCGCCCTGGCTGTGTTTCGCTCGATCGGCCTCCTCGACGTACTGTCAAAGTACGACTGCGGCGGCCTCGGTCGCAAGCCTTGCCAGGACGGCGCTTGCGACGCCTCGCTACGACGGGCGATGAGAAATCCGGGCTAACTACCAGGACGGTGATTGATGATCAAGAGAGCTCGAATCTTGATAAGCCCGCACCGCCTACGTAAATCCGGAGTGCTAGCATGCCAGCGACCTTCGATTGCTCTTACTCGGGCAATGCTTCCCCGCTATAATACCGCGCCAGAAAAGATCGCACTCCTCGCGGAGTCCCTCTCATGCTGCGTCAGCTTACCAATTCTTTGGCACTACGGGAGAATTCACACGAATGCTCCCACCCCCAGAACGGGGAAGCCGCGGTTCCTTCAACAGCAACCCCACCTGGAGATACTCAATCTGCTGCAATTTGTGCTTGCCGACTACGGCAAGAAAGACGACTTCTTCTTCGTTCAGATCGGCGCCTTCGATGGTGTGACGGCCGACCCGATTTACGAGCTGGTTCGGAGTCAAGACTGGCGCGGCGTGCTGGTGGAGCCGCAGGTCGAGACCTTTGAACGGTTGCAGGAGAACTACGCGGGACAAGACGGACTGCAATTTTTCAACGTCGCGATCTGCGATCATGATGGCGAGATTAAGTTGTTCACCCGACCCGACGGGATGGTGCAGGCGGCCAGTCTGGAATGCCATCTAATGAAGAAGCCAGGTCGCCGAGGACGCCAGGTCGTTGCCCGTTGCGTTGTCGCATGGACGCTGGCGACGCTGTTGGAGAAGGCAGCTGCACCCTCACAGATCGACCTGTTGCAGATCGACGCCGAGGGGATGGACTACCAGATCATCCGTTCGATCGATTTTCAGAGAATCAAGCCGGCTATCATCCGCTACGAGCACATGGTCCTCCACGAGCAGGATCGGGATGCCTGCCTCGAACTGCTGGAAGGTCATGGCTGCCGCTTCTTGTTGGAAGACAGCGACACAACGGCCTACCTCGGGCGGAGCCCATTGGTGTTTGCTGGGTAGCGGGAGGTCTTCGTGGTTCCCCCTCGACGGCAGCAGAGTGTTGCGATTCCGCCCAATGGAAGGGGTAGCCGGATCCTCATCGTCCGTCTCAGCTCAATCGGCGACGTCGTCCACGGGCTACCGCTGCTCTGTGCTCTCCCCGACGCGTTGCCCGAGGCCCACCTCGCCTGGATCGTCGAAGACTGGGCCGCTGTTCTCCTCGAGGGACACTCGGCCCTGGACGAGATCATCCGCCTGCCACGCCGCTGATTTGAGGATTCGTGGTATCGTCCGGCGCGGTTTTTTGTGACCCTCACGCAATTGCGCAGACAGTTTGGGTCGCGCGGTTTCGACGTCGCTATCGACGTCCAGGGACTGACCAAGAGCGCACTGACCGCATGGATGTTGGGGGCGGCACATCGGATCGGCTTCGACGGCATGGACGGCCGTCAGCAAAGCCAGTGGCTCAACAACGTCCTCGTCGAGCCCCGGTCCAAGCGGATCGTGGAGCGCAACCTCGAACTGCTAAGACCGCTCGGCGTCGCGGAAAGTGGCGTACACTTTCGGCTACCGGATTACCCAACTGAGACCGCGAGCATGGAGCACTATCTCAAAGAGACCGGGTTGGAGGGAGGAAGGTTTGTTCTCGTTGCCCCCGGCTCGGCTCGCGCGGAAAGACTCTGGCCAGCCGAGCGTTTCGCTGCTCTGGCGACGAGAATTGGACAGCACTACGACCTTCCGTGCATGGTGCTGTGGGCCGGTCCCAGGGAACGGCGGTGGGCCCGTCAGATTGTCGATGCCTCCGGTGGTTACGCCCGGATGGCTCCACCCACATCGCTGACCGAACTGGCGGTGCTGGCTCGGCGCGCCAGCCTGTTCATCGGGGCCGACACCGGCCCCGTACACATCTCAGCCGCTGCGGGTTGCACCTGTGTGTCGCTCCACGGCCCGACGTCTACGGGACGGACTGGCCCCTACGGTGATCAGCACATCGCCATCCAGTCCGGATCGGCTCCGTCTCCGGCAGTTCCACGACCCAAAAACCGACCGCCGATGAATGCCATCTCGGTCGAGGAAGTCTTCCAGGCGTGTGAGACTGTTCTGCAGAGATAGGCGAGTCCGGCCTCATCGCTCAGGACCCCGAGCCCTGTTTTGTGCGCCCTGTTCCCTCGGGCCGAGGGTCGTTGTACATCTTCAACTGACGGTACACCTTGAGTTGTTTGCGCCCGGCAAAGATGTCGGCCAGCAAATCTCGAAGGGCGCCTGCAAGATCGTGCTGTTGTTCGCCGGACACCTTCAGACGTTCCATGGCGAGGTTGACCTGTTCCTCGGCCAGGTTGTCCTCTTCGCGCTGCTCCTGGAGATGATAGCGACGCAAGGCGAGGACGGACAGGCGGTCGATCGCACTGCCGGGCGTCTCGGTGTTGAGGGGCGCGGAAGCGAGCGCATGAACACCCATCTGTGCCAGTTCCTTCAACAGGTGCTCGTCGACCCGCTCGATCCGGTCGTTCCGTTCCTGATTGTGCTTGTCGATTGAACGCTTGATCTCTGCTACCTGCTCGGGTCGAAGCGAGGGGTCACGAACTGCGTCCTCTTTGTGCCACAGCACGTAGTTCTTTTGATGTTGATCGCACACAGCGGCCAACAGTCCTCGGTAGGGATTGTCCAGCGGCTCCCGGTGCCAGCGTGAGACGGTTTCCCGATGAAGTTCTCGGATCTGACCCACCAGGATCTCTGGGTCGCCGTGTGTCTGCATGCTTGTCACAAATTCACTGCAGCACTGTCTGGGTCGGCTTAAGGGCCTTCACGTCTTCGATTTCTGGGCAATCGGCCTCTATCGGGTCGCCATCGTGGTGGTCGGATGCAACTTCAGCGGATGACGCGGCTCTTACTCCCAGGACGTCCCGGTGGCCAACCAGATCTTTCCCTCCTTGATGAGGGTGATCTTCCCGCAGACTTTTTCCGGTATGTTCCGGGCACATAGGTTACAAGAGGAGTCATGTCATGGAAAGAGACGTATGTAATG
>CAUZIZ010000038.1:0-38684 GCA_963579905.1 Acidobacteria bacterium UBA6911
GTCTTTGGGGTCGCCCGGTGAGCGACCCTCACGCCGGTAAATATGAGGAATAGACCTCATTGCGACAACGGGGAGGGGCAGGCGGGAACTCCGCCTCTCTCTTACCCGCGTGCGCACACTGCTTCATCTAGGCCACCTGGGAAATATTTAAAAACGATTTACTTTCGATTAATCAACCCTTTCAGGGTTGGATATGAAGGGGGACCAGGATGACCCAGGGTTCGGAAAGCCTGGGCTGAAATACGAAATCCCTTCAGGATTCATCGGTCCGACAGTAAGTGACTGGGTTCTCTAGAACTTCTGAACCAGAGGCCCCCGACATCTGTTGAAATCCAATTCACTTCAGCTTGCTCCGATAAATAGACACTGCCTCGTCGATCGCCGCTAGCGCCTCCAACTGTTGCGAGGGACTCTCATAAAGCGCCTTGGTCAGCACCACTTGTCGAAGTTCCTTAATCCTGTCCAGGAAGTAGAGAACCGAATCCCTATCCACGAAGGGTTTCCCCTGGATGACACAGTGAACCGGAGTGGTGTGGGCAAAGAGGGTCGGATTGTTCACCAGCAGACGGTGACCTTCACCGGTGACGCGCGCTGCCACCCAGGCGCTTTCAGTCAGCTCAATCTGTCCCTCGTAGCGCAGGACCTTCACCGTCCCATCCCCGGGCACAGAGTGGACGACCTTCCCATTCGCGATCAGATCCAGCCTTCCCATCGGGACCTGTGAATAGGCCTCGATCTTCACGCTTATCCGGCCGGGTCGGTCGAGAGAGAGTTGGGACCCGGGTAACCGACCTTCGACCTCGAAGAAGAGCAGGGGAGCGTTACTGACAAAGGTCCGGCCCTTCTTCAACCCTTCGATCCAGTCCTGGTAAGTGAGCTTGCCTTCCGTATGGACGTAGACGCGATCCCCTCCGATGACCTTGTGGCGGCGAATGTTGTTGAAGGTATCGGTGCCGGCGGCAGCAGTCAGCTGGAAGCCACAGTTGAGGAGACGATGATAGATATCGGTCGAGACCTCGGTGTTGGCGTAGCCCAGAATCTCCATGCCATCGATGGTCCCCAGGGCCGCATCGACGGCTAGTGACCTTTCAGTTTTCGATCCAGGGTGGACGTAGAAGACGCCAACACCCTCCTTCTGTGCACGCCGCGCGACGCTGGTGTTGGGCGGATAGTCGAAGGGATTGGGGCTATTGGGAAAGCCACTGTACGGCGGTTCCACGAACTTCTTGAGATTCAAGAGCGCCATGTGGCCGTAAAGCCAAGGCCGAAATTCTTGATTCCAATAGAGGATGTGGTTGGGAGTGGAAAGAGGGTGAGGAGCTCCGGTGAAACGCTGCCGGTCGTAGAGGACCGTCCCCTGGGAGTTGCAAATCAGCAGGTTCGCTACGTTCAGATCTTCTGCATGCACCTGGAGTCGTATGTCTTCGGGATTTACCAACTGGGCCATCGTCTTGTGGACCAGGTTGGGGTGAATATGGATATCTCCCGAGTACCAACCCCGGGCGCCGGGATCGACGATCCGCTTGAGATGGAACTCCTCAACTTGAAATCCGTCCGGAAGCAGGCTCACGATTCGGCTCTCGGCGGCGTACTCCGGACCTCGGACCACGAAGATCTCGGTCTCGCCGGCAGGAAGGACAACCGAGGTGACTCCCTGAGTGTGAAAGTATGGGTCGGCCGCAACCTCGGCGCTTCTGAGATAGGTTCCAGAGGGACCGCGCCCCCTGCCATCGGATCCGCGCAGGTGAACCCGGGCGGGAACGAAATCCCCGCTTTTATCGAAGACTCGGACTAGAAGTCGCGAGGACGATTTCCAGGCCAACGGCAGCGACAGTTCCTCCTCGCTGCCCCCCGCAGCAGCTATTCGGAGCACAAGCTGATCCCCACTGCGCCCCCAGACCCTGAATACGACCGGATAGACCTGTCCCGGGTCCAACTCCAGCTCCAGGGTCGGGAAGGCGAGTTCTTCTGAACCGGACGACACCGTGACCGCGAGTCGTTCGGCGCTACCATTCTGGATCAGAGCCGGCAAGCGGTTTTCGAGTCCGCTGGTAAACTTCAGAAACGAAGGTCGCATCAAGGCGGCCGGAGCTGGCGTCAGCGTGATCTTGAGCAGCTCAGGGGAATCGAGCGCCAAGAGTGCCCGATTGACCTGTCGTTGAACCTCTACCTCCGATACGGGGATCCGAGTTCCGAAGGCATCACGCTGATGCATGTTGAGTCTGCGAATGGGTTGGTAGACAGCCAGGGCGGCCTTCCGGTCTACTTCAGTGTTGAGCAAGAGGTCGGAAAAGAACTCAGCGAAGTCCCGAAACTCGGGAATTCGCACCAACAGACCTTCAATCTCGTCCTCGGTGAGGCCGTAAGGATTCCTGATCCGGCTTTCCTCTGCATGTAGATTCAAGAGCAGGGTGAGCAGCAATACACCAACTGCCGTGAGCTGAAGTGAGTGCTTTCGTGGCGGTCTACTTCTCACAAGACTTCCTGGTTGATTCAGCGATTATCCATTGACCGCGCCCATTATGAACAGCGAGTCGACACCGAAACAGACCTTTGCGCACATTGATGTCTCTCAGAACCTTTTTTCTTTGGAGCCCATCTCTTATTGTGAGAGAGTGGATTTAACTGATCGTTCGTGCCGGGGGCTTGGCTACCGGCTGAAGTCGCACCAGCGCCTAATGATCCTGTTTTGGCACCCGATCTGTTCAGTATGACCCGCCTGGAGGCAGACGATGGACGGAAAGGACAAAGACAAGGCGAGAGCGCAAACCAAGGCGGTTGAAAAACGCCCACGACCACCCATCGAATGGAAGCTGACCGAAGAGGATAAAGACTTCCTCCGTTCCTGCAACATCCGTCCCAGCTAACCGCAGCAAACTCACAGCCAGGAGCCCTCCTTAAGAAATCTTTCGGAAAAAGGAAGAACTGTCGACTCCTCGGCAGAAAATCAGAATACGTTCACGGTACAGTCCGCTTCTGCGGTCAGGTTCTGTGGTGAGGTGGCCGTTAGCCTGAAGGTCGTGCGCGTGGCCATGTGCAGCGTGAGGGACCCACTCGCCGGGAGACCGGAACCGATCGTCGAACCGGTAGTCAGATTCGTCAGCGAGACCGTCTGCGCATCTGAGGTGACCCAACTGATCTGGGCATCTCCACCACTGGGAACAGAGGATGGGGCACAGGTGAATTGCAGGATCGTGGGTGGTTGGAGGATGACTTCTACAATCACGGCGGCGGTGACGACTTCTCCGGCACCGTTGGAAACGGTCAAGGTGTACAGCGTCGTCGACTGAGGGCCTACTTGAGCCGAACCGGAAGGCGGCAGGCTGTCGCCGATATTGGTGATGCTGACCACCAGGCTCGGGTGCTGATCTGCATTGGTTTCCCATTCCAGCAGCACCGGATCACCGGGATTAATGACGTTGTCGTTGGGATCGACCAATGATGCCGTAAAGCTGGTTATCACAGGCAGAGGCGGTTTGACGACCACGGTGACCGCGGCCGAAACACTCTCACCGGCACTGTTCGTGGCAGTGAGGGTATAAGTCGTGGTCTCAGCGGGTGTGACACTGAGGCTGCCGGTAGCACTGCTGGTGGGTAGGACTCCACTGTTGGAGTTGGTCAGCGTCAAGGTGTCGGCGTTCTCGGTTGCCCAGGTCAAGAGCGATTGCTTCCCGATTCTGATCTCCGAGGGAGTCGCGGTAAATCCAACTATCCTTGGCAGAGCAGGCCGCACCAGGACGGTGACAGAAACCGTGACGATTTCGCCAGTCTCGTTGCTCGCACTGAGGGTGTAGGTAGTGGTTCCCTGAGGACTGAGGATACGACAACCACTGACGAGATCGTCTCCGGCCAAGTTAACCGTACCTCCCGGGCTATTCGTGATAGAAGCGGCAACAGCATTTTCCATGGTCCAGCAAAGGTCCGTTGATTCACCCTGCCGAATTTCTGCGGGTTGCGCCGTGAATTCAACGATCCTCGGCAATGCGGATCGCACCCGGACGGTGACCGAGGCCGTCACGATTTCCCCACCCTCGTTACTCCCGCTGAGGGTGTAGGTGGTGTTTCCTTGAGGGCTCTCGGTACGACACCCACTGACAAGATCGTCTCCGGTAAGGTTAACCGTACCTCCCGAGCTATTTGTAATAGAAGCAGCAACGGCGTTTTCCATGGTCCAGCAAAGGTCCGTTGTTTCACCCTGTCGGATCTCGGGAGGGTTAGCAGTGAATTGCGTGATCAAAGTGAGGTTGGGCCGCACCAGGACGGTCACGCTTGACGAAACGATCTCGCCACGGTCGTTGGTTGCTGTCAGGGAGTAGGTTGTTGTCTGCTGGGGACAAACCACCAGTTGATCCGAGGGGCTCACTTCGACGGGAGCGTCGTTTATCGTGATGTTGGACACGGAGACTCGGCTAGCACCACCAGTTTCCCATTGCAAGACGGAACAGTCGCCCACGCGTATCTCGGGAGGAGTGGCCGTAAAGCGAACGATCTCCGGAAGGTCCGGCCTGACCACAACGGTGGCCTGGGCGTTGACACACTCTTTCACCTCGTTGCAGGCTGTCAGAAAATAGACCGTCGTGTCCTGGGGCCGGACTATGACGCTTCCGTTCTCGGGGTCCAGAGCTGTGCTCGCCGGCACATTCGAGATTGTGATAGTCGCAGCTCCGGTCACCTCCCACTCCAGGAGAGATGTCTCGTTCTGGCGGATCTCCGCAGGGTTCGCGCTGAAGCCGTGAATCACCGGTTGCTCGGTCCGGATCGATGAAACCACTACTAGATCGGGGAAACTTTCGGCGCCGAAAGTGTCTTTGGCTACGAGTTGCAAGGTGCATTTCTCGCCATTACCGATGACAAAAGAAGGATTGGAAGTCTCGTTCCCTTCCAGCACGATCGTCCCTGGGCAGTCCTCTAACAGAGTCCATCGGAAGTCGAGGGTATCGCCTTCGGGATCAGACGAGCCTGTCCCATCCAGAATCACTCGGGTAAACGGGTTCAAGTCGAGCTGGTCCGGTCCAGCATCGGCGATTGGAGCCTGGTTGCCTCTCCTGACGACCCTGGTGAGTGTCTCGTAGCGGACGCGCGGTACGAACACCGGAACCGGCCCTTGCTCCTCTCGGAAGGTTGAGGGACGGGACCAATCATCGAAACGCAGCCCGAATCCCACACGCATCGAGTTCTGGTTTCCGACGAAGCTCTCGTTGTATCCTATCTCAGCCGCGAGCCCAATCTTCTTCCAAAGCCTTGGCATAATGTAGCGAAAGACTCCCCCGGGAACGTTGCTCCGAACCGCCGAGCTCATGTAGCCAAAGGCTCCTTCTACGTAGGATCTATCTGTCACTGAAACCTGAAAATTGACCCCCACCTGATCCATGACCTTGAGGTACATCTCTTCGAAGAACACGTCATCGAACTGGACCGTTTTCACCAGCGGCTCATCCAGAGTTGCCTTGGTGGCATAGAATCCCGCCTGACCTCGGCTGAACAGGTAGCCGACATTGAAAAAGAATTGCCCCAGAGTACCGCCGGTATCGAAACGGTCTCGGTCGACGTAGCGAATACTCTGCATGGCCGCGACCTGGAAATCTCCAAAGCGGAACACGGGCCCAACGTCGAACTGAAGCTCGGTACTGCCGAAGTCAGCCAAGTCGCGTCGTTCTCGATCGACGAAGTTGGCCGGCTCGGGCAAGATCTGGTCCAGGTCGAAGAAGTCCCGGTGAGAACGGAACGAAACCTGTGCCTGGCTTTGCAGGGCGACATTGCGATTGAAGCGATGGAACATTCTGGCGCCGGCATCGCCTTCGAGGCTCTTGGTCCTGGTGTTGGTGCCCAATTGAAAGCCCAGCAGCTTGAACTTCGGGAAAAACTCTTTGAAGGAACCGAAGGAACGGTCGGGAGGCGTGATTTCAGTCACCTCGACGAAGTTGCTATCCGTCACCCTCCATTTGTATCCGAGTACCTGGGTACCCGGCCCCTCGACCGCCAGGTTGAAAGCCGACCTCCCCTTCGGTGGTGTTCCTCCCACGGAGATGGTGTACTCGCCTGGGGGAATGTACATCTTTCCCCCGGGGATACCTGATTCCAAGTCGATGATCCGGGTGCCCCTGAACTCGGTTGCCTTCTGTCGCATCCATGTCTGCTTGGCCTGTTGCTTGGGAGGCACAAAGAAGTAGTCCGTCGGCCGAATCCCCAGATTCAGCTGAGCGGCGTCGTGCACGTAGTACTTTATGTGAAAGTTGCGGGCGATTGGATTTTGAAACTGGAGCGTCAATGACTCGGCGAACCTCCGTGCTCGGATGGAGGCCGAGCCCTTGGAACCTGCAACTTCCACCGCGATCCGTCGCAGACCGACGAGAGCAGGTGATCGATCCAGTTGCACTTCGAATGCTGCTGACTCGAGCCGGAAATCTCCCTGTTTGATTTCGTACTCCCTGTGGAGATTCTGGAGGGTCCCGGTGGGCATGCTTTCCTTGGCAAGAATGGTGTCAGGCGGGACACTCAGATCGCGGCTGTGCTGACGCATCAGCTCATCGTGCACGTCGTAGAGGTCCTGGTAGCCGATGATCACTGCCGCTATCTTCATCAGGGCATGTATCTTGACCAGATCTTCTGCAGTAGTAGATCCACCGTTTTGGTAATCTTGGTCTGCCTGATCGCACATCGCCTGCATTCCGTACACGGCGTAATAGGCGTTCTGGAGGGGGAAAATATTTTCCAGCTTCTGCAGTTGGGTCAGAGACGCCTTTATTTTGGGGAGCGTTGCATGAAGGGAGACACCACTGAGACAGAGGACCACAAACAGGATCCCAGTCCAAGTGGCTGAGCACCGGCCTAGTCGCATCAACGAGCCGGGTGCAAATTTGGAGTTTGGCATAGTCCAATACCCCTCTGTGTTATGAATCGTCCCCATCGCTCACGCAGTGTCTGCAGCTGGTCGAAAGACATGGATCCACCTGATTTGTCGAGGTGCTCCATAGCCTTCCTGTCTACACCAAGTAGATAGTATGAGATTGCAATCTGTCCATGAATCCTTTCGGAATCCTTTCGTTCGAAGACTTGAGGACTTGCCAGGAATTCCAACGTAAAACAAATGGATTCCTGGTACAAACCCCTTTGATGGAGATGTCCGATTCGGGCGTAGACCCGAGAATAGAGCTCTCGGCGAGGACCTACGAGCTGCAGCTCATTCGGTCTCTGCTCCTTCCGCAGGTGGATCCGGATTCCTTCATAAAGCGCCCTGCACGATTGCTCCACCAAACGTTTCTCGACTGCCATGCCCAGTGAGCGTTCCTGAGAGTCCTCATAGAGATCGTACAAATCGTCACTATATCGCTTGAAAGGCATCCAGCTCTGAGAAGGATCGTTGAGCGCATACACCCCTCGTGTCAGGAGCGTCTCTATCTTCTCTTGTTGCTCCATCAGTTGCCTGACGCGGTTCTCCAGGTCGATAGGCCGTAGAGATCCCTTTACCAGCCGATTGGCGAGATCAAAATGACCGGGCCCCGAAAGACTCCCGCCATCAAAGTCTATAAGCCACTGACGATATTCTTGCAGAACGGTCTGATAAGGATGCTTCTCAAAGACGCTGGTTGCGTTTGTAAGAACGGGCTTGAGCCATCGACCAAGGCTGTAGCCCAGATCCGGGTAGGTCCTTGCCAGCCATGACACAGTCCCGACGAAGTCCTCGACGTAAGTGCTGACCTCTTCAAGATCAGCCTTCGCAATCCCGTACTGTCCTCTTAAGGAAGCTTCTTGTCTCGTCGAATTTGCGGACTCGCCCGACCCGGCTTGCTTGGAGACTGCGCCCAGCCGTTGCACCTCGTTGCGTGCCCCCAGTGTGGAATCGAAGTCCTTGAACGTCTCTTCCAGGAAGGGTTCGGTGGCGAAAGCGTAATTCGAAGGTGTCCTGCTCAACAATGCCACTCTGAGAGAAACGCAGCCCCTACGTAACCTGGAGACCTCATCGAGGTCTTCTTCCTTAAACCGCTCGTAGAGAAAAAACAGTAGTTCATACAGACATGGATCGGAGGTCTCCAGTTCTTCCTGCCTCAATTTCTCGTAAAGGGCAGCCGCTATTCCACGATAGTCCTCTACTTCGTTCGGGTTTTCGAGTTTGGACTCGATTCGGCTTCCTCTCGGGAGTCCTATCGCTGGCCAACCCTCGGGAGGGGGCAGACTTTTCAGGAGTACTTCCGCTTCATCACCCGCGAGGTGGATCGCCCTGCGGACAGATATCTCGAGATTGCAGGGCTGGTTCGACCTGACCTCAGCCACATGACTTAGAAGGATGGCACAGAGAATCGGGTAAACACCCTGCGATTTATACATGTGGTGTGCAAGAAACGGACTGAAACAGTGTGTGAGCGGGCGAGTCCCGTATCCCCTTTCCTGGGTGCCTGGCAGATTGCGCCGATGGTAGGCGAGAGAGTGGCCTCCTCGAAGCCCGTCACTCCGGCTGAATGGACAAATCGTTAAAGGTTGAAACACCTTTGTCGTCACGGTACAAAATCCTAAACAGCTCGATCTTGCGGCCCGTTTCGGAACGCAGGGCCTGGATTTCGTATTGCCAATCTTCTAGTCCGTCGCGAGTAAGGGGGCCTTCTGCTGTGATGTCCTCTCCTGAAGACCTGTTTATCGTCTTGTACAGCTTTAGAGAGTGGCTTGAAGTGAAATCCGTGAGTTCCTGGAACGATTCAACCGTTTTCTTCTCGATTTCAATCTGGGCTCGTGGGAACTGGTCCTTTAGCCGCTTCTGGATATAGACGCTTTCCAGATCGAAGATCCTAAGCTCGACCAATTCCCAGAACTCTTTACAGTCTTGCTCGAAGTGCTTATCAAGAGTACTCGCTCCATCCAAACTGCTGTAGAGTGTCTTCACCGGCACTTCGCTCGTGCCTTCCTGGGCTTGCGCCCGGTACCGCATCAAGCTGACGGCCTTGTACCATTTGATCCCCTCGAGTCGGGAGATCAAGGCCTTGGCCCGCTGTAGCAACGGAGCGCCATTCTGGCTCATCTCTCCAGGAGCCAAGGTGCAGCTTGGATCGAACACCGCCACTGGAACGGCAGTGGCGAGCTGTACCTCGTACCGGGCTCCGTCGGTTCCGTAGACGGGTTTCCAGCGTGGAATGGGGACCAACGCAACCTGATCGAAATTGTAATCGAGGTTCAAGCCTTCTTCACTGTACTCTTGGTCCTTGGCTATTACCTTGTCGACGAGTTCCTCAATCGGGAGTGGTGCATCCGCCGGACTCTTCCAGTTGTCTTCCGGGTCACAGACCTTGCCTCTGGCTTCGTCGAAGTAGCACTCTTGAGCAATCATTTGGACCGGAATCTTACTGTTGAGGATCGGAATCCCCGCCATCAACTGCCCGGCCTTCGGCACCTCACAAGGAATCGGCCAGTCAGTCACTATCACAGACAGCTCCGGAGCTTCCTCGGCCCCATGATTTCTCGTCAGCAAGTCGGCAAGACCCCGTTGCGCCTCTGATTGCGCTAACCTCGCTAGGAGAGAAAAATCCAAAGGAACATAGATCCTCTGGGCAGTCTCATTGGCAAACCCAGAACCACCGACGAGGGTCCCAACCACCACTGCAAACGATGTGAGCCTGAATAGGCCTGAGGACTTGTATCTCACAGTCCCCTCCTCGATTTGTCCTTTTGGATCACTACTGATATAGTAGATGACCTGGACTCATCATCTGCCTTGAGCGTGATATTCTCTTCTCTGACCTTCTTGTTTGGTCCCAGGTTTGGTGCCACCCGTTTTGTGTCTTCGATCTTCAGGCGCCAACTACCGCTCTTGGGGTCTCGAATGATTGTATAGTTCTTGGTCGGGCTGTTCTCCGTGATGGTCATGCGTGCGGGTCGTAGAGAAGTAACCCCATCTGGATCGACGATGAATCGGTCCAGATTGAAGTACTCGAACCTTTCTTTCCTCTCTTGCCCGCCCTGAGTATAAGCGTCTTTCGGGTAGACAAGAGTTATCCGTCCTCGCCTCCCTTCGACTTCATAAACCGGTCGGGGAGGCAAATTCTCGCCGGCCAGAAAGGAGATCTTGGCCATCAACTCCCCAGACTTGCATCTTCGTTCCTCACCGACACACTGGTTTTTATCATCCGAGCTATCGGCGTAGCAGACCGTCAACTGATAGACATTTTCCTTCTTGGAACTTCCATCGTAGCGAATACTTCTAGCCTTGAATTCGTGCCTGCTGTTGTCGATGCTGATCAGGCCGGGATCGACGCTAATCCATGCCCCCCTGCTTTCCTGGTTGGATAGGTCAAGCCACTCACCGCCTTCCGGGCGCTTCGAGAGTTCAATGCCTTTGAGATTCTTCGCGCGCAAATGAGGTGGGAACTGGCTACTCCGGCCCTCCACAATGCTGAGTGGGCCATAGTGGCGCGGGATGCATTCTGGCGGCCTCTGATACTGAATCTGCACCTGGTTCTGGAAACCTGCTGTTGAAATATCTAGTTCGTTCCAGGCTCCCAACGAGTCTGTCGCAGCTAGTTGATTTTCGCTCAAGGCAGGTCCCGGTTCCCGCGGCCACAGGCCGATCAGCCTTTCCGGATTACCCTCGTTGGCATAGATGGTGACCCCAAAGCTCACCTGGTATTCACCACTAGCCGGTTCGTCTCCCAGAAGGGCCCTGAGGTCAAAACTTGCCAGCTGCAGGGCATTTTCTCCCTTGCCAGGCCAGTCAAAGCGCCTGGAGTTGGCAGGTTCCTGCGATTCGAAGACTTTCTGTGTCGGACCACGTACCTTATAAATAACGATGTAGCCATGGTGATATCGCTTCAAGAGAGTCAGAGGCAGATAGCTGATCACAAAGCTGGGGTCTTCAAACGTAATTGTTTGAACAGAGGAACTCGTTTGGGTGGTGACGCCGGTGGCACCCTCGCCCGGCTCGACGGAATCTGTCTCCTCAGGTTCTGAGTTCTCAGCCAGTTGCGTATAGAAGACGTAGAAGAATCCTTGCTCGCCGAATAGGCTCATACCCAGCTGCATTCCGACGGTCTGCTGATAAACAAAAACCAGACCAATGAGAATCTTGACCAGATTCAACCAGATTGCTGCGAAATCGTAGCCAGCGTGCGATGAACCCTGCATAGTCTGTACTCCTAGGCGGTCGTAAAGTAGGAGCAGTGTCTAGGAACTAGTATCCAGCCGACCCTTCTTCATCCTCAGACTGGCTGCAATGGCTCCAAAGCTGCTGAGAAGTCTCAACGCCGCGTAAAGTACGATGCTCGTCAGCATGGCTCCCATGAGCCATCCCGCGCGATCCGGATGTGTGTCAACGGTCAGGATTCCCCACAAGCCCAAGAAGACACCGAGGGAGGTGACTATGATCGCGCAGGCATCAATGGCCTCCTTCAGCAGCGGAGGAGGCCAAGCTCCCCCATCGTAAGGACCCGCAGAGAGAAAGTCTGTCCATTCACCCAGCTTATCGCCCAATTCCTTAGGGATAGCCGCAAACTCTATTCCGATGCCGTAGCCAACTTTGCAGTGCCGCACGAAACCGTTTACCGACAAGATCTCCATTCCCTCGCCGAAGCGGGGTGGATCGTTCCAGGTAATCTTAACCGGTGTGTCTCTGGAGAGGATTTTATCGCCAAAGTCAACAGGGATGAACATCCCAGCATTACTGATGTTGACCATCCCCTTGGTTTTGATTTCGACCGTCGGAGAATTTGGGTTTTCTTCACCTTGAAGGTAATCGCCTCGGATCTCCAGAACAAGGTCTTGAGCAATGAGCCCATAACGGGCCTCTTTTCGTCGTTGCTGTTCCATGTGAAGGATAGCCTCCGCCTGATTCTCCCGAGGGTTTGGTGTCGATAATAGGCAACTGGGCTGGCTGCGATGGCAGCGATCGGTAGAAATAGCTCGGGCCGAGACCAGAACTCCCCGAAATTCGCTGCAGGATCACCTCCCGTTCTATAACACAGCACAGCGGCGGTGCCTGTTAGAAGATGCGGGCATCCTTCCCTACACAGGAAGAATGAGGTGAGATGACAGAGACAACGAACGCGCTCAAGCCCTGATACGCTGCTTCTTTGTGCCCCTCCCTCAAGTTGACTCTTATGGTTACGCAGGGGAAATATTAGCACAGATCAGCTGAATTGGACTCTGTGAAAGCCAAAGTGATGTTATATCAGCGCCCCAGTCGGGCTGGAAGCATAGGCGCCTTGCGCTCCTACGCAGGTCCCTCCCGGGGGTGCCTGGGCTGACGTGCCGGTGGCGCGATTGGGCACCGTTGCCAGACGCCGAGGGCACCCTATACTTATACTGGTGCAGCGCGCCACCTGGCTCAGAACTTATGGCGAGCTGCACTATCCCGCATTTCTCACCCCCAGTCTACTGCGAGGCCGCAATCATCCGCCCTGACTGTGTTACGCTCCGTCGGCCTCCTCGACGTACTGTCAAAGTACGACTGCGGTGGCCTCGGTCGAAAGCCTTGTCAGGAAGGCGCTTTCGTCCTCTCGCTACGACCGGGTATGAGAAATGCGGGCTAGAGTTATCGTGATCACTGGTGCGCCCACTTGGGTTTGCAAAATAGTGTGGTCGCTTGGTACTGTGCCATGGTGATGAGTGGTCTCGTTAGCCGAAGGACGATCTTCCTGGTAATCGCTCTCGGTCACACCTCGATTCAGAGCTTTGCTGTTGCCCAATCGGCCTCGTGTGCCACTGAGTCCCATCTCGAGCTTCTCCGAAGCGAGAATCATGCAGAAAGAGAAGGAGCCGCCTATCAATTGGGAAGTCTCTGCAACTCGAGGTGTTCCTCTGCCACGGATGCTGGCTGCAAAGAGGTGGTCCCTCTACTGGAGATGGCTCTGAGTGAAGTGTACGAAGGAAATTCCCCGTCGTTCGATCCGAGCCACAATCTGATTTGGGCCTTGGGCAAGTGTGGAGTTTGCAACAGCAAAATACCTGCCGGGCTCTTCGAACTCTTACACAATCCCTCGAGCGGGCCGGCACGCCCCGAACTGCGTAGGAGCATCGCGATAACGATGCTGTCTCTTTGGGAAAAGTCCGGTCAGTCCCGGTCTGGGCTGGTCGGTGAGTTCATTGAGGCCTTCGCTCGAAATCCTGAGAGACTGCATGAGATTCCCACGATTCTCGCTCTGAGCCTGAGGATTCGACTGAGCCGGCAACTCCGTGAAAAGAGTAAGGTCGTCGGTGATGCCGGCATGGTCGTCGCGATGATCGGCGGTAGGCACTTCGAGGCAGAGAATAGCGACGAGCTCTTAGAAGCCGTGCGGGAAGAAATCGTTGAAACGCTGAACAGCTTTCTTTCGAACACCAACCTGGTTGAGAAAGTAGACGGCACCGTCCATTCGTACGCGGACAGTATGCTCGCTTTCCTGCTTCGATCAGACGAAGACATGTTGACAGAGCTTGCAAAGACCACACCGGCAAGAGCAGCTCTAATGGCGGCATCCGCCCATCGCCTCCAGCAGTTTGACAAAGCAGCTTCTCGGAATGACAAGGTTGAAGCGGGCCAGAATCCACTAGCTTCCAACAAGACTGCATACTTGAGAGGCTTGGCTCAGAAAGAGGCGATCCTTTTGAAGAGACTGGTTCGAGAGGAAGTGGAATTCCTGGGAAGCCTGGCTCAGGAAGAGAAAACGGCGCGGGAGCGCTGGGATGGTGGAGAACGAGGCTCAGACGTTGAACCGAAGATTCTGGCGCGCCCAGAGTCCAGGACCCGGGAATCTGCCCTTCTCGCTCTCCTCTCCTATGCTACTAAGGCAGGAGATGAGGCTCTTCTCAAGGAGACAGAGACACTGATCCTCGCCGAACCGGGTAGAGAGCGGATTGTTCTGACGGCAACTCAATCTGCCCTCTCGGTTGGGGCGGCGAGGACGCTTGGGAATTTGTTGAAATGGGAGGGCGTAAGGTGGTCGGGATTACAGGCGATCGTGGACGGCCTGGGATCAAATCAAAGGGGCTTCGTACTCCAGAAGGTGCTCCTGGAGAATGTCACACATTTCACTCCGCTCTCCCAGAACGAGGCCGGAAGTACTTCTCTGAACTTCGTGTCGCAGCACTACGATTTGCTAGAAGCATTGATCGAGATCTTGCGGTCCGGTTCCCTGGAAGATAGGAAGTCCTCGCTCAATCTGATGGAGAAGCTCTACGTAGAATGGAAGGCACCAGATCCAATCCTCACTTCAGGGATAGATGCGTACTTCCTGACTGCGCTCATCATAGCTTTGGACGATAGGCGCAATCTCTCGTTGAGAAAGGAGGCGCTCAAGCTGGGGCGGGTTATTCGATCAAGTAGTTCTCACCAGCTACAACCCGATCAAAGATGGCTCCTCCAGGATTCTCTCTCAGACTTGGAAACAGCGTTGGAAAACGAAGCAAACGGAGAAGCAGCCGGAACGGATCACACTGAGAAAGATGAGTATCAGGAGATTCAGCGATGGCTGACAATATTGCGGTCAGAGCAGTCACCCAAGAGCGCGTCGCCCGAAAACCGCAACCCTTGAGCGACGCCCTGGTTCCCTCACCCCCCGCTAACTCTGCATTGGAAAAAGAGCGGTAAACCCATTAGCTGCGTGTTTCGGGAGGTCCTCGCTCGACTTGGAATTCGCCAGCCCTCCTGAGATCAATTCAGCCTAGCCCCGGATTTCTCATCGCTTGTCGTAGCGAGGCGCCGCAAGGGCCGTCCTGGCAAGGCTTGCGACCGAGATCACTCGTGGCGAGCCGCCGCAGTCGTACTTTGACAATACGTCGAGGCGGCCGACCGAGCGAAACACAGCCAGGGCGGATGATTGCAGCGACGCAGTAGACCAGCGATGAGAAATGCGGGGCTGGGCTAAAGTACGGTGACAGTCGGCCGATACGGTTTTTGGAGGTTAGATATGAACGCGACTCGACGTAATCGCGTTCCGATGTGCCCGTGTAACAATTTTAGCGTCTATATTCTACACTGTGGTGGCCTTTGGAGCCATCCTCTTCTTTGGTCTGGGTGTATAGACACTTCTCCTGTTTACCCCCTTTACGGGAGTTTCAGTATTAGCCCTAAAACCCGGATCTGAATCCCAACTCTCGTTGGGGCTTCTCACGGAAGCGGCAACGACACGTGCAGGTGGTCTGCCGTCCCCACGTGCCTCAGAGTCCGTAGACCCATCAGATCGAAGTACCAGATCAGAAGGCTGTTTCTCCACTCAGACTGACCCGTGGTTCTGAGATCCACGGCGTGGACGTACTGGTCTCTCTGGCGATAGTGAAGGGAGCGGCGCATTGTCTGGAGACGCATCCGCTTGTAATCCCCGTGGGTCCGCGCCATATCCGTGATAACCAGATCCGCGTCGGCTAGCACAACCGAGCTCACCGCTATCCTCAGTAGCGGGTGCAGGGCGGTGTATTCATTGCGGATTCGTTGGGCCTTGACGTTCACGCTCGAGACATAGATCAGGGCGCTGGCGCAGTAGACGACGACCACCGCGGCTGCAAACCGCAGATTGTATTTCTTTACCTTCTTTTTGATCCGGCGCTTGCGGAAGAGCTTCTTGTAGGCGTATTGGGTGTAGAAGAGTAGGCACGCTGAGGTCAGGACCATTCCGAGTGCGAGTGCCAACCAGGTGTTGAGCCTGGCGACTCCATAGAGAAAGACGGAAGTGCGGACGAGCAGGAAGAAGGGCAGGACGACAAGGATCAGTAGGCTCAGAGGGAAGAGGGTCAGCCGCAAGCAGTTGCCCAGACGAGGCTTTCTCTTTCTTCTTCTCTTTGCCGCCATCGATCTGAGCTATCCGCAGCCATGTTAGAAGGGCACCCTGTCATTTCACTGGATGCGGCGGTGGTCTCCTGGGCGCCGTGCTTCGAGCCAAGGGCTCGGAACCTGTTTAGCTATAGCTATTCCCCAAATAAGCGCAATTTCGAAAACAGGACCGTTTCCCGGCTCCTAGGAGTCATTTTGGAGGCCCACATTCTAAGTTTTTGCACCAAGCCACTCAGAACTCGGCTCGGCTGTTGCGGTACTGCCCGCCGATCGGAGCCGTTTCCACACCTACTTTCCCACGGTCCGCCTTAGGACACCCTAGCATCTCCTTCACCTTAGCAATTACGCCTCCCCACCTTTCCTCCTTCATGCTAATTCGGGCTCGGCGGCGACGCAGACAGACCGAGAAGGAATCCTGCTCAGGCATCGCCGGCCGGAAGGCGGGGATCCAGCCTGTAACGTACCTCTGGATTCACCAGCGACATGGGACAGGCTCCCTTGAGGATGCGGGCGGCCTCCCTGACCCAGGATCTGGAAACCCCGGCCCAGGACCTGCTCGGATAACCCGGCCGTATGAGGAGTGAGGATCACGTTGTCCAGGTCGAGAAGGGGACTGTCGACTGGAAGCGGTTCCTGATGGAATACGTCCAGACCCGCCCCCGCGATCCAACCCTCTTTCAGTGCGGTTGCGAGAGCCGCTTCGTCCAGCGTCTGGCCCCGGCCGGTGTTGATCAAGAACGCGGTAGGCTTCATCGTCTGCAAGAAGCTCTTTCCCACCATCTCTCGAGTCCGGTCGTTCAAGGGTACGTGAAGGGAGACAAAGTCGGAGCGGGCCGCCAGCTTCTCGAGGTCGGCCACCAGCTCGACGCGGTACTCCTGGGCGATCCAGGGAGGAAGGTAGGGGTCGTGGACAATCACACTCAGGCTCAAGGCCCTGGCCTTGCGTGCCACGGCCCGGCGCCGATGACCCCGAAACCGACCAGCCCCAGGACCTGGCCCTCGATGGGAGGGATCGGAGGAAGCTCGGCCAAGGCACCATCCTGCCACCGCCGTGCCCGGACGAGTCGGTCGAGACGCACCAATTGCCGGGTATATGCCAGCAGCAGCATCACGGTGTGATTAGAGACTTCCTCGGTGCAGAAACCGGGCGTGTTGACGACCATGATCCCTTTCCGGGTCGCCGCCTCGCAATCGATCTGATCGTAGGCATGCCCCAGACTCACGATGCCCCGCGCCCGGTCGATCTTCTGGATGACCGACCCCGGTAGCGGGACTCTCACGTCGATGATCAGATCCGAGCCCTGCACAGCTCTAATTGTCTCCTCCGCATCCCGGCAGACTAGAGAGCGAATCCCGTAGTCCATCCCTGCAAGCTCCACCTCCATGGGAGATGCGTCCAAGGTGTTGTTGGAGATAATGACAAGGCGATGACGAGCCATGAAATCCTCCTGGTATGAGACCGATGGTACTCTGGACTCCGAGGTGGATCAATTCGGGCCTTCTCGGCTTCGCGCCCGATCCTCTGGAATCGCTGTCCAGGGAACCATGGATATTCAACCCGAAGCTCTTTTACGGTAAGCTGCAGACCCATTCAGGAGGTTTATCGAATGACAGTTTCTCCCGCGGATTTCAGGAAAGTAGTAGGAAACTTCGCCACCGGCGTTACCGTCGTCACGACCCAGACCCAGGACGGTAGTCCCTACGGGCTCACGGTCAACTCCTTCACCTCCGTCTCGTTGGACCCAATTCTCATTCTGGTCTGTCTGGACAACCGTCTCAGCGGCCTCGATGTTTTTTCCGAGAACGGGAAGTTTGCCGTCAATATCCTCTCAGAGGACCAGAAAGATATCTGCGAACACTTTGCGACGCGTGGGACCGATCGGTCTGACGCCGATTACATTACGGGAGAAACTGGAGTGCCCGTCTTGAACGGTGCCCTAGCACGATTGGAGTGTGAAGTCACCGCAATTCATCCTGGCGGGGACCACAAGGTTTTGATAGGCGAGGCAAAGTCGGCTGAAGTGGTACCCGGAAGAGAAAACGAAGCCCCCCTGCTCTTCTTCCGAGGCGGCTATCACCAATTGAGCGCCTCGTAGGGGGTGGAAGAGCGAGACTTCTTGTCAGGTAGCAAGTGGCATCGTGTATTCTTCGGGAACGAGCATCTCTTTCACGCGTGATACCAAGGCTGGCACGGATTTTTCTGGTCCGGGTCTGTTCGTGCGAGGCAGGATTTGAATTCCCCTCAAGTAGAGAACAATCGCTCAGGTGATTTTTACGAGGGCGTCGAGAAAGTCCGTCAGGCTCGTGACTATGATGTTGTCGCGCTGCGGATAGCTCTCCTGGCCCCGATAGGCGATCCAGGTGGGGGGCTCTCCTAGATCTTGGTGGGCTTCGTAGAGTCCTCGACCAAGCCGGGGACTCAAGGTATTCTTGACCTCGATCGCAGCTAGGACTTCGAGTCCACGCGTAATGACGAAATCCATCTCAGCGCCTACGTAGGTACGGTAGAAATGAACCTCGCATCCTGCAGGCAAAACAGAGAGCACCTGTTCCAGCACATAGCCTTCCCACGAGACGCCGAATTTGGGATGCCCCTGCAGCATCTCAAAACTGGGTATCCCAAGCAACGCGTGGAAGATCCCGACATCACGAACGTAGACCTTGGGAGACTTGACCAGTCTTTTCTTCAGATTGAGATGCCAGGGTTCGACGAGGCGGATCAGAAAAGTCTCCTCGCACATGGACAAGTACCGCCTCACGGTCGGCGCACTGACACCCATGCTCGAGGCCAACTGACTGGCGTTCCACAATTGACCTTGGTTGTGGGCCAGCATGCTCAGAAATCGGCGGACATCTGGACTGGGAATCCTGAAACCGAGCTGCGGCAGGTCTCTTTCCAGGTAAGTCGCGATGAAACCGTCTTGCCAAAGGCGGGCCTGCCCATCGCCCGGAGCTAGTAGGGCCTCGGGATAACCGCCGCGCCACCAATGAGTCTCGAGATCTGCAACCTCTCGAATTTCCCACCATGAAAATGGGCTCAGCTCAAGATAATGCAATCGGCCCGCCAGTGACTCGGAACTCTGCCTCAACAGAGCGGGAGATGCAGAGCCCAGCAGCAGAAACCTGCCCGGTTTGCGGGCCTGGTCGACCAGCGACCTGAGGACGGGAAACAATTCCGGTCGGCGTTGAACTTCATCAATGACGACCAGGCTTTCTTCCAGCGAGCTCAGATAAAGCTCGGGATCCTGTAGCTTCGCTAGATCGGAGGGCAGTTCTAAATCGAGATATACGGCAGAAGCATGTCCTTCCAGATAGGCTTTTGCAAGTGTGGTCTTGCCCACCTGTCTGGGGCCGATCAGAACCACAACAGGAAACTGTGCTAGCAGTTTCTGCAAACGGGAAAAGATTGCCCTGGAGATCATTATTGAATTATGAACAGGTGATGTTCATAATTCAATATTACTTGCCAGGGACTATCGAGAATGGAATACTCACCCATTTTCCAGAGAATCATCGTCTTCCCGGAAAGGGTGGCCGGTCTCGTACACGAATACGTCTTCCAAGGTAGGCTTGCCTACCGTGATCGACTGGATCTGATCCCTGAAGTCTTCCATCAAGTCGTCGATCAATTTGTGTCCCTTGCTGTGCTCTAGCCGCACTGCCCCGTTCAGGACGATTGGTTGACCGGAGAATCGCTCCTCGATCTGTCCTCTGAGTCTTTCGGGATCTCGAGAATGGACGATGATCACATCGCCACCGATACGATCCTTTAGCTTATCCGGACTACCCTCGGTAACGACTCTTCCCTCGTCCAGGAGGATCAGATGATCGCAATGGTCTGCCTCCTCCATCAGGTGGGTCGTAAAGACCAGGGTCAGGTTCTGCCGCTCTCGGATCTTCCTCAGCTGGCTCCAGAAAGAGCGGCGCGCCGTCGGATCCAGACCTGCCGTGGGTTCGTCCAACAAAAGAATCTGAGGCTGATGAAGCAGGCTCTTCGCCAGTTCAACCCGGCGCCTCAAACCGCCGGAAAGGGTTCCGACTCGATCGCCGCTACGATCCGCCAACTTGGACCAATCCAAGACCTCTTCGATTCTCTCTCTGAGCCGTGGCCCTCGCAGACCGTAGAGCTTTCCGTGACAGGCGAGGTTCTCCGAGACACTGAGATGCAGGTCGAGACTATTGGATTGGAACACGACACCAATCAGGCGACGGACCTGATGGGGATCCTTCGCTGCGTCCCAGCCACCAATCTGCACCCGGCCCGTGTCCGGCAACAATAGGGTACAGAGAATTCGGAAGATGGTTGTCTTGCCACTCCCATTGGGTCCCAGCAAGGCCACGATCTGATTCTTTTCGATGGAGAGGCTGACTTCCTGGACGGCTTTACGCTCCCCGTAGTCGAAACTGATCTTCTTGACATCAATATCCAAGGAGTGCGGAAGGGGAGACTCGGCCACGGCTGGAGGGGGGGTGCCTGATGTCATGCTGGTCGAGTACATCAGATCCGATCCAACACCATCAGAAGCAGGAGAAGAGGAAGATAGGCCACCGAGGCCCGGAGCACATGTCTAGCCGACTCCCGAGATCTGTTGAGAACAACCTGGGCAGAAAACCACAAAAACATCGCACCCATGATCAGGGCGCCAATAGCATAAATGATTCCTGCCATACCTAGAAACGTAGGAAGCAGGCTGACTCCCAACAGGAGAACTGTGTAGATCAGAATGCGCCATGCAGTCTTCTTCCCGTCCCTATCGACCACAGGCAACATCAAGAACCCTCCACGTTCGTAGTCTTCCCGATAGACCCATGAGATCGCGAGGAAATGGGGAAACTGCCAGAGAAAAAGGAGGGAGAAAAGAAGCCATGCTTCCAGCTCGAGACTGTTGCGAGCAGCGGCCCATCCGAGCAGCATGGGGCTGGCTCCCGGAAAGGCTCCTACAAAGGTGCAGAAGAGTGACCTTTTCTTGAGGGGCGTGTAGGCAAACAAGTAGACAACCGCTCCCAGAAACCCCACGAGGCCCGTCAGGAGGTTGGTGGTGATGGACAGATAGAGGATCCCACCCCCAGTCAGAAGGACTCCGAAGACCAGAGCCTCAGTTGCCTCCAGCCGCTTTGCCGGCAGCGGCCGTCCCATGGTCCGCCGCATCTTCCCATCCGCCTCGCGCTCAATAAACTGGTTAAGAACAGACGTCCCGCCCACTAGCAACAGGGTGCCGAGCGAGAGGTGGAGCAAAGGCAGGATGTCAACAACCGACGCGGCCAGATAGAAACTGGCCACGGCGGTCAGGACTACCAGCAGCGTTACTCTCGGCTTGGTGAGCTGGTAATAATCGCGAAGCCGCGAGATGGTCGGCACCGAGCCCGCGTGCAGTGGATCGCCCAGCTGCCCCGAAGCGGATTCTACCTTCAAGAGGAAAATCCCTTCGACTCGTGGAGATCGAGGAGTGCATCTCCAGATTCCGTTTGCTGAGCGAGGGAAAGAGAGAGGATCAGGCTCCCAGCCAGGAGCAGGGCACCTACTGCTACATGACAGGTCGTAATTACAACACCGCTCAACAGAAGCTGCGCCTGCTGAAGATGGACCACCCTAGCCCAATAGGCTCCTAGTCCCAGTAACAGTTGAAGACCGAACAGAAAAACCATCAAATATCCCAGCCGATTCGAGGATGCGGCGCCTGGACGACCCAAAACCGCAAACGCTGTCGCGACAACGAAGCCACCGACAACCAGAGCCCAGAACAGATGCGCCAGGAGCGCGGACGTAACCAAAGTTGCTCCCTTACTCCCTCCGACGGTCCCAGTGTGGCGTAGAATTGCTCCCAACATCAATTGGACGAAAATCACCAGTACCGTCAATGATGCCATTTTCGTCTGGCGATCTAAACCTGGCCGCGCCCTCGAACGATGTAGAAGAGAATAATCTCCTTGACCGCTGGGCGAGGTTAGATAGGCCAGTGTCACCAACAAGCAGAAGAAGATCTGGCCCAGGCACGCGTGGGCAACGGAAACAGAGGTGGGCAGAAAAAAGAGAACCGCAATCCCACCAAGAACCCCTTGAGCGACTACCATTCCGAGGGCCAACCATCCGATCCGCCTGATCCACGATCTCGGCTCTGACTTCTGCAACCAGAACGCAAGAACGATGGTGAGAAGGCCTACGGTAGCCGCAATCAGGCGATGGGAATGCTCGTAGAAGATTCCCCCGACCATATTCGGCAGCAGACTGCCATGGGAGAGAGGCCAATCGGGGACAGAGAGACCCGCATCGTTACTAGTGACGAGGGCTCCCGCCACCACCAGCACGAAGCAAGCGATGGCGGTCATGACTGCAAATCTGTGTAACCCTCTGGAAGGGTCCCCACCCATACACCCCTCCTCCGGTTGAACCGCGAAATTGGCCCGGTCGAGCCTGCCCTTAGTTGAGGGAGCCCACTATTCCCAAGGGTTGCACGCTCAGCTTTTGATGCTGAAGCTAACTTCCTTGCTTTCGCTGGCGCCCACCGTCACCTTCTGCTCGGTAGCACCGAACTTCTCGTGCCAGGCCTCGATCACGTAGTCACCAGGCGGTACGTCCTTCAACTCGAAGGTGCCTTCAGCACCGGTAACCATGAAGTAGGGATGATCGACCACCCCGACATAGCTCTTCATCCAGGGATGGACATTGCACTTGACCGGAATCATCACTTCAGATCGAGGGAAGGACTTGATCAGGGGATTCCCCAGGGCACGCTGAGACTGGTTCCACTCCCGGTTGTTCTTGGGGAGGGGGTGGATATTGTGAGTGGTCGGGTCGCTGTTGAGGATCTTGATCTCCTGCTTTACTTGAACGCCGATGACGTGGGGAGTATACAGGCAGCTTTTCTGGTCCAATGTAGCCTGTTCGCTGGGTGTAGGGAAAGTGTATTGCTCCAGTCCCGTCTTGATCCAGACGAAGACGTTGCTGAGAGTGCCGTTCTCGTTGACGATCACGGCGTCCGAGTAGACCTTGTCCGAGTGCTGCTTAATACAGACCGGATCGGCATCCATCCGAATCCGTGCGTTCTTGGGAGGCACCCCTTCGAAGCTCACCTTGCCGGTGATACTTCCAGCCTGCGACAGATCGGGCGTCTTGCCCTCCACCTTCTTCTCGGCAGGCTCGCCGGCTGGGGGCGCCTCGGCGGCCTTGTCGCCTCCCCCACAGGAAACAGTAAGAAACAGAAAACTGCCCAACGCGACCAAACTAAACATCTTACTCTGCATCTCTGGTACCTCTCTCGAAGGAATTGATTGAGTTGATTACGGAACCAAGAATCCCCTCTTTAGACTTCCTGGTTCATCTGGTGAAACTGGGAATCGTTCCGGTTCACTTCAGTCTTCGCTGTTCTTCAGGAGTGAACTGGAACATATATCTTACGACAAGATCGGCGTGATCCTTTGGATAATCTTTCATGCTCGGCAAATCAGCCAGAGCGAAGATCCAACGTTTCCCGTCCCATTCGAAGAGCCCGGAGGGCATGGAAGTGCCTGGCTGGATGATCTCTGGATGGACGATCCACCTTCGGGTCCAGTCCGGTTTCAATCGTTCTCTTACCAGCGCGAAGCTGGGGGCGGTGGCCGTCTGGTCCGCCTTCGGATCACCGGTTGCGTGACACCTCAAACAGGGCGCGGCCGGGTGGGTGAAAAGCTGGCGGGCCATGGTGAGCTCGGGCGCCGAAAGGGGTTTCAGCTCAGGCGCCATATAGGGGAGGGTCTGCTGGCTGGAGGCACTGAAAAAGCGTACCAGCTTTTGGACTTCGGCGTTAGAAAGATTGAAGGTGGGCATGCGAATCTGCAGGTAGCTTCTAACGCCATTTCGGTGGGTGTCAGTCTCGCTCAAGGCTGGATTCTTCAAGAAGGGAGCCAACCAATTGGGATCAACGCGCGCGCCTTCACCTACCAGAGGTGGAGGAAGGAGCTCCTTGCCATCGTCGGTTTGATAGAGGGGTAGTTGGCGTAGGACAGTCTGTTGGCCTGGAGCCAACTGGTGACAAGCCACACAGTTGTACTTCATCACCACTTTCCACCCCTCCTGAATATCTTTGCGACGGTCTCCGGGGCGGTAGTGAAATTTCTCAGGAATTTTCTGATCGACGCTTCCCAGCAGGAATGTGGTGAGCTGTGTCTTCTGCTCCTCGCTGAGATGGAAATTTGGCATTCTCAGCTTTTCCAGGGGCTTTTTCACCTTGCCCTTGTCGTAGATAGCAGGGTCGGCCAGCTTCCTTTCGAAGAAGCCCTTGTGGTTGTACCAACCTTCGCTTTTCGCCTCCTCTGTGAGCAGTGCAAAGTCGAGACGTTCGATCGGCTTGCTGCCCTCCCTGGTCAGGTTGGTGCCGATCTTACTTTCGTTTTCCAGACCGGCAATCTCGTGACATCCACTGCATCCGTAGTGACGGACCAGAAAGCGACCCTTCTCGGCCAAGGCCGGATCGTCCAGCTCAGGTGCCGCAGAATAGGCAGCATCTTCGTTCTTATGGGTTATCAGGTAACTGGCAACGTCTCGAGATTCCCCAGGCGTGAGACGAAGAATCGGCATCGTGGTTGGATTCTGAACCTGAAGCGAGTGGTCGCCCAGAGGACAGCGATTGTTGTCCAATCCGAAGTCGAACGGAAGGCCATTCTCGGCGTAATCTTCCGGAGTGATATCCCGCTCGTGGATCGGGCAGTAGGGAAGAGTCCTTTCCCGCGGATTATGAACCCAACGGACCAGGTAGTCATAGTTCACCTTTTCGCCGACGCGGCTCAGGTTGGCTGCAAAGTCACCTCCCACCTGTTCTTCACCTTCTCCAATCGAATGACAGGCCATGCAGCCCCGGGATTCGAAGAGTGCCTTCCCTCGTTCCCCATCACCCGGAGCTTGATCCTCCAATCGAGGTTCCACTCCCGACTGCCAGATGAAGGCGGATATCGCCTGAACCTGCTCATCCTCCAGTCGAAACTCCGGCATCTTGGTGGTGGGCCGAAATCCCTTGGGATCCTTGATCCAAACGGGCAGCCAGTCACGACGTAGTTTCGCCTTCACTTCTTTCAGGTTCGGTGCAAGCTTCTTCGTCTCCATGAGGAGCTCGTCGGCGCGGTCTCGACTGCGATCCATCTGAGTGTCCAGGTCTGCGATGGTGAGCGTGCGCTCCTCGGCCTCTGAATAGAGTCGAGCGGCCTCCTCATTGGTCTCGGACTCGTCGGCGCGAGCGACAGTTCGCTCGATCTCCAGCTCTGTCTCGATCCGGCTATTGGACAGATCGGCGATCGCCTTTTGGAGCTCACGAAACTCGCGAGCTTCGTTCTCAAAACCCTCCCGGGCGTGGCAACCCGCACAGCCGCGCTTGGCGAAGAACTCCCTTCCGGCTGAAAGGACGGGCGCGTGTTCCAGGCGCCGGTCGGCTTCGTGGCATTGCAAACACCCGGCCTCGAAGTTCTCAGGGAAATACAGGGGATGAAGCCAGTGTTTATATTTGCCATGCGCCTGCACCACACTCACGGTGCCAACCCCGTTGCCGTTGTGACAGGGAGAGCAACCAAAGACCTCAGTGTCGTGAATACCT
Source organism: Acidobacteria bacterium UBA6911 (assembly GCA_963579905.1). GTDB lineage: Bacteria > Acidobacteriota > UBA6911 > RPQK01 > JAJDTT01 > CAUZIZ01. The sequence goes on from CAUZIZ010000038.1 coordinate 25,285, forward strand.
AGAAGGGAGGAATTTGGGTGCTTGGTAAAGACCTTCTCACCTCCCATGTTCTCCGATGTGAGAGTAACCGGCTCCAGGATCCCCGCGTGGCAGGACTGACATCGGTCAACCAGGCCCATCTCGGGACTGTGGATCTGCTTGATTTCGACCCGATATTGGTCCAGGCCGCTAATCAGCCGGGAAATCTGCAGCTCGTTGGGACCGGTCAAGCGAGCCTTGGCGTAGGCGTCAAGCTCGCGCCTCAGTTCACCCGGCTGCCTGGCGAGTTGGACCTTTCGGGCCCCGATCCGACCCTGTCGGGCCTTGAGCGACGAGAAGAGTTTTGCAAATTCCTCGAAGTCCAAGCTCTTCGACTCCGAGGTTACACCGTCGGCTGAAGGCAGACTGATTTCATAGGGACCGGCCAGGAGCTCATCCAGCTCTTCCTGTAAACTGGCTTTGTCGCCCTCTGAAGCCGTCTCCAGTTCGTACATCTTCGCCTGAACCTGACTCCGGGCGTTAGCGAAGCTCTTGGTTATGGCGGCCAGGCTGCCTCTCACCTGACCTTCTTCCTTGCCGATCTCATTCGCCTGAGCCTGGCTGTCGGACTCTGCCTTTTCGAGTGCCGCCTTCAGCTCCTGATACCCCTCAGAGGCATAGATGGCTTTCTCCTCGCTGGCCCTTTCCGGTTTGAGCTCAAGAAGTGCCTCACGATACAGACCCACGAAGCGTTCCTGGTATCCAATCCAGGGCCGGAGACCGGAGGCTTCATCGTAGAAGGCCCAAATCAGGGTCAAAACGAGAAGTAGCGAGGTGATGGCGATGGGAGTCGCCAACGAGGAAGTAACGATCGGATCTTCCTCGGGGACGGGAGCCTCTTCAAGACGGGATCGGGATTTCCACCAGTTTAAACTCATATCTTTAAATGCTGAACCAAGGAGTTACCCAAACGTACTTGATTCGAAAAAGTTGGCGCAGTGCAATCTTCAGGGGAAGCGCCCACATGGATACTAGTAGCGTTTGCAACGTCAGATACTGCAGCAGGGTCATTCGAGCGTAGATCTTTCTGTTGAATTCAGTCCAGACAATCAGTTTGTGAGTCAGAAAGCCGAAGACCACTACATACAAACCAACAGCCAGGAAACCAACCAGCCCTATCCAGGGTTGACTCTTAATTCCCAGCATTTCGTGAAAATCGACGTTGGTCTCAAATATAAGACGATGGTGATCCCAGGTCTCGCCGGGCCAGAACCACATCCAGCCGGGCCCACGAATGAACGTCCCTATCAGGACCAATAGCAGCCAGAGAATCAGGAATCCAAAACAGAAGGTAAGAATGGCAAACTTACGCTGCCGGAACGTGTAGTAGCCATTGCCCAGGGGATTCGTGTCGATGTAGGGAATCGCGATCAGGCCCACAATGATCAGGGTCGGCATCAGAACGCCCGCGATCCAGGGGTCGAAGTACACCAATATCTCCTGAAGCCCCAGGAAATACCAGGGAGCCTTGGATGGATTCATGGTGAGGTTCGGATTGGCCGGTTCTTCCAGGGGTGCATTCACGGTGATGGACCACACCATCAAGATCACGGTCACGATGATGGTTGCGAGCAACTCGACTCTAAGCAGATAGGGCCAGACATGAACCTTTTGCTCCCACCCTTCGCGATACGGTTCGATTTTTCGGTGATGCACCTTGGCCAGTTTAGGATCGCCCTCCAACTTGGCGATGAGTCGATCAGTGGCAAAGGACTGCCGGAAACCGTACCAGACAAAGAACGGTACCAGGAACACAATGGCTACAATCGGTATATTGTCGGGAGCTGAGACAATCACCCAAAGCTGATGCCAATCCATGGAGCGGAACCTCGTAGAAAAATCGGTCTTGCAGTTCGACTTGACCCGATAAAATGACCGGGCCTAGCCCTTCATTTCCGTGGCCGTTTCATCTCCGATTCAAGCATGACGGGTGAGGGCCCTGAAATACTTCCGTCCTTTCGCACCCGCCAGAAGTGGACGGCCAATAACACCGAGAGAATTAAAGGAATTGCGATGCAATGCCAGATGTACGCACGTAAGAGCGCATTTGAATCTACGATTGACCCTCCTAGCAGGGCGAAACGCACATCGTTATAGGCGGTGATCCCCAATTCAGGGCCAAAAGGTCCTTCGTGTCCAAGCAGGGGCGTGGCACGAGCCATGTTGGTCCCGACTGTAACCGCCCAGAATCCCAACTGGTCATCTGGCAGCAAGTAGCCAGTGAAAGAAAGGAGTGACGTCAGCACCAGCAGAATCACTCCCACCATCCAGTTGAACTCTCGCGGGGTCTTATAGGAACCGGTCAGGAATACCCGGAACATATGCAGCCACACCGTGATAATCATCAGGTGTGCGGCCCAGCGATGCATGTTTCGAAGCAAGCCTCCGAAGGGCACATCGTTATGCAGGTACATGATGTCCGCATAGGCCTGGCCCTTGGTCGGGTGGTAGTAGAACATCAGAAACACACCCGTGATCGTGAGCACGATGAACAGGTACAGCGAGAGTCCCCCCATCCCCCAGGTGAAGCGAAAGCGAACGGCGTCGCGATTGACCTTGGCCGGATGCAGGTGCAAAAAGACGTTGGTCAGAACAGCGAGAGCCCGGTTGCGGGGCGTGTCGTCCAGTTTGTGGCGGAAGACCGACTTCCAGAGTTGGGTCCGCTTGTGATCACGAACCGCGTTCCAGTCCTCTTTGCCCTTATCAACAAAGGGCTGTAGTGTGACCTGGAGTCGCTTGATCAGTGGTGGCCGTGACTCCCCCGAAGGAGTCTCTTCCACCTCAGGATCCTTGACCTTCTCTTCGTCAGCCATAGAGGCAACCTCGATCCCGACTTGTGTCGGCTTATACGCGCAAGAACGCGCCCTCTTCTTCGAACCCGCATTCCGCACCGGGAGGGCAGGTGTACAATCGACTTACATCCACTACAATCTGCCCATCGGGACCCAGTTCCAAGTGGGGTCGATCCATGGGCCGAGGGGCGGGACCCTCGAAGTTGATTCCTTCGGTGTCGTATCCACTACCATGGCAGGGACATTTAAATTTCTGCTCACCCTCGACCCAATCAGGGGTACATCCCAGATGGGTGCATTTTGCAAAAATCACGAAGAGCCCTTCGCTGTTACGCACCACCCAGATGCGATGCTTCTGTTGAAACCTGGTGTCGACACCAGGACTAAAATCGCCGGGATAGCCGATCTTGAAACTTGTCTTTGGCTCGAACAGGACTCGGGGGAAGAAGAACCTCAGCGTCATGAACAGGTTCGCCCCGAGAAATCCGAAAATACATGCCCAGGCAAAGTTCCGGCGACGCACGAGGCCCTTGGTTTCGTCTTGTGATTCCTTGCCTTCGGAACTCTCTGCAACCTCTTGTTTCGCCATTTTTCCTATGCTCGAAAATGCTGGAACAACCTCATTCGGGCCTCGAGTAAAACGGCTCTAAGCCCGTGTCCAGAAAATAGTCACATACTATGTAGGTCACTCCCAAAAACTTGTCAAGTTTTCGCCTGGGTCGGAAGCCTTTTTGGCCGTCTTGGATCGTGACTGCGATACCATCAGCACTATCGACTTATTTCGACTTGCTATCTCCCTGTGACCGCCCCTTGAAGGCAAGGTACAAGAAGGCCGGCATGATTCCCAACGGGGGTATCAGAAGTAGAATTATTCCTAGATTCAAGGCCCATACACTCGACAGCGCCTGCGCTGTGGTCTTGCACATGGCACAGCTCTGCGCCTGCAGCGACGCAGAGCTCGAGAAAAGCAAGAACGTGATGGCAGCCTGAAGCGCGAGCGAGGGATTGGAAACTAGCATAAATGTTCCCGACTTGTCTGCTTGCCTTCGCTTCAAAGCCCATTTGTCGATGTATGTTGCCGCGGCCCACACCCTCGCTTGGGCTTCAGGCTTCCTCACGTTTCGCATTATTGGGCGACCTGGAGGTGCGAGCTCCAATGAAGTTTCAGGTCAGTCTCGCCCCCAGGAAGCCCTGGCCCCATTGGAGAAAGAAACTTCCGGCTACTGGGGATTGGTGCTGTTGTCCGGCTCTCTCCTCGGAACCTGGGCTCATTTTGCCAACGGCTCAAGTCGTCCGCGGCTCTGTCGAACTTGGCTTCGTAACGCTGGCAGTTCACCCGTTGGCGGCACCTTCGGAGGACAGGAGACGTGCGACGTTCGACGTATTCTTGGAGTTTCAGCTTAGGTCCCCCCTCCGGCATCACTACCCTCGCATTTCCAACAACCGCATGCTGTCCGGCATGAAAAACACGACGATCAGGAAGATGCACAGAACCAGCATGGGTACCAGGGTCAGCGTGAGGCTGAACTTCTCGAAACGCAAATGCATGAAATACGCCATAATCAGCGCGGCTTTGAAAATCGAAAGGCCCAGCAAGGTCACGAGCATGACCGTCACCGACAGGGCGACGTAAGCGAGCACTACCTCGAGTGCGGTCATCACCAAAAGGACCACCCACACTGTCAGATAGAGACGATTCCCGTGGGACTCATGAGCAACTTCATCACTCATCGTGATTTCACCTCGATCGTTTCCTTCTAGACGACATTCGACAAAAGGTAGACCATGGGGAAAATAAACATCCACACCAGATCCACGAAGTGCCAATACAGCCCGCTGACTTCGACATCCTCGGTATCATACTTACCGCGTTTGAATCCCAACGCGACGACAGCCAGATAGATGACTCCAATAGTGACGTGAGTCATGTGCAGGCCAGTCAGAGTGAAAAAAGTGGCCCCGAATAGAGGACTCCCCCAAGGGTTCGAAAAGGGGGTCACACCATGGTGAATCAACTCCAGCCATTCGTTGGAATGGAGCACGATAAAGGCAACGCCCCCAGCTACTGTGGCCCATATCCAGATGGCCGTTTTACCCCGATCTCCGCGCTGACCAGAGAGCACCGCCATAACCATGGTGACAGAGCTGGACAGGAGACAGAATGTCATCACGGTTGCCATAGTGATGCTGGGCCAAAGCTCGAATGGCCGAGGCCAGTCCGGATTCGAAATTCGAACGTAGGTGTAGGCCAGGATCAAGACCGAGAAGGTAAGGGCATCGGAAATGATGAAAAGCCACATCCCCAGTTTCTTGGAGCCAATCGCGTAGGGACGGCCTCCACCCCCCCAGGACGAAACTGCCGCACCTTGCGCGTGCTGAGCCATTCATTACCTCCAGAAGAAAAGGAGCAACAACAAAGAGATCCAAAGCCCATCCATGAAGTGCCAGTAAATAGCCACCACATCTATCGGAGTTCGGTTCACCGATCCAAAAGGATTCTGCCGATTACGAAACAGCAGGAAGCCCAGAGCAAATACCCCACCCGACAAATGAACTCCGTGTGCTCCTGTCAAAACGTAGAAAAACGAACTGCTGGGATTTGAGCTGATGTAGACACCGTCTCCGATCAACTGTCTCCACACAACTACCTGACCCACCAGAAACGCCGCCCCCAAGACCGTTGTCAGCAGCCACCACCTGGAAAAACGGGAGTTATCGCTCAGGACATGGCGTGACCGCTCCAAGGTTAAACTGCTGGCCAGAAGCAGCAGAGTGTTGAACCAGACCAGGCTGGGTAAGCTGGTGGGGATCCAGTCATTGGACAAGCCCTTGCGCACGACATAAGCACTGATGAAGGCCGTGAAGAACATGAGGATGCCCGCAAGTGCAGCCCACATGCCGGTTCGGTAGCGGTTATCAGAAATCCCTTCGGCGCCTTCCCCAGGACCACCGGGACCCTCCCAACCAAGGTTCGGAATGCCACCTCCGCCTCGACCCAGATCTTCGAGCTCAATCTCGACTGGAGGAGGTGCAATCGTTGTAGCCATCTGCTAGCTCTTGGCGGTCGCCACATCTGGAGCCGTCTGGGGCACAAAGTCCTCAGCCGCCCCCGGCACGCTGTATTCGTAGGGTCCTCGATGAACTACCGGGAATTCCCCGCCGAAATTGTCATGAGGGGGAGGAGTGGGGACGCTCCATTCGATAGTGGTCGCTTTCCAGGGATTGATATCGGCTTTCTTACCTCGAAAGAGAGCCCAGAAAAAAATCGCCAGGAAAATGAACTGGGCAGCGATGGTCGTGAAGGCAAACATGCTGATGTATTTTTGAACGGCTGCCAGCGGCTCCAGAAATTCGAAGGAAGTCAATTCGGCATACCTACGCGGATGCCCCGCAAAACCCAGGAAGTGCATCGGCATGAAGATGGCGTACACCCCCACGAATGTGATCCAGAAGTGAATTTTTCCCCAGGTTTCGTTCAGCATGCGCCCAAACATCTTGGGGAACCAGTAGTAGGTTCCTCCGAAGATCCCGAATATGGCCGCCACGCCCATGATCATGTGAAAGTGGGCGACCACAAAATAGGTATCGTGAAGGTAAACATCCACCGCCGGCTGATTCAGGAAGAGTCCACTGATGCCTCCGGTGACGAACAGGGAAACGAAACCCAGGGCCCATAGCATCGCCGTGGTGAACTGGATTCTCGCGCCCCATAGGGTCCCGAGCCAGTTGAACGTCTTGATTGCGGAAGGCACTGCCACCGCCGTGGTCGTCAAAGAAAAGACGATTGCGGTATAGGGGCTCATCCCGCTCATGAACATATGGTGTCCCCAGACCAAGAAGCTGCAAAAACCAATGCCCATGATGGCGTAGACCATCGCCTTGTAACCAAAGATTGGCTTGCGGCAAAAAGTTGAGAGAATATGCGAAGCGGCGCCCATCCCGGGAAGGATGGCGATATAGACCTCGGGGTGACCGAAGAACCAGAACAGATGCTGCCATAACAGCGGGGACCCACCCTTGTGGTCTATCAACTTATCGCTCACCACCAGGCCACCGGGAATAAAGAAACTGGTTCCGGCGTGGCGGTCCATCAGCAACAGCACACCGGCTGCCAGGAGTACTCCAAAAGCCAGAAGGGCCAGGATTGCCGTCACGAACCAGGCCCAGCAGGTCAGGGGAAGCCTCATCATGGACATCCCCTCTGCTCTCATATCGATAGTAGTCACGATGAAGTTGATTGCACCCAACAACGACGCGATACAGAAAATAGCAACGCTCAAGATCCAGAGGGACTGCCCCGTCCCCAGACCCGGACCCGCAATCTCGCCAAGGGCGCTCAGGGGAGGGTAGGCAGTCCACCCGGAGATCGGAGCCCCTCCCTGTACAAAGATCGCGGCAACCATTACTACCAGGGACAAAAAGGTCACCCAGAAGGAAAGCATATTCAGCGTGGGGAAGGCCATGTCATCCGCGCCGATCTGGATGGGAAGAAAGTAGTTTCCAAAACCACTCTGAGGAGCTGTCGTGAGGACAAAGAAGACCATGATGGTACCGTGCATGGTCAACATCGACAGATAGAATTCCGGCGTCATCACGCCATCTGGCGCTCCTTCCGGGAAAATAGTGCCCAGGATGGGAACCTCGGTGCCGGGCCAGGCCAGATTCAAACGGACTAGCACTGAAAGGGTCATGCCGAGGAAAACGGAGAAGAGAGCCAGCATATAATACTGGATCCCGATTACTTTATGGTCGTAGCTGAAAATGTACTTCCGAATGAACCCTGCGGGCGCTTCGTGAACCGAGTGCGCCTGGACGGCTTCTCCCATCTCAATTTTCTCCAGTGTCAATCAAGAGTCGATCTCTGAATCCCGTCAGCTAATGTCGCTCCGCTATTCTTCTGCCTGATCTTTGAGCCAGCTAGCATAGTCCTCGTCTGAAAGGATCTGGATAGTACTCCTCATCTTGTGGTGCCCCAACCCGCACAGCTCAGCACATGCAACTTCATAGTGTCCGATCTTGGTGGGCTTGAAACGGAGGGGAATGGTCATTCCGGGCACAGCATCCTGTTTGATCCGCAGCTCTCGTACAAAGAAGGCGTGGGTCACATCCTTGGAGCGCAGCATCAACTCGATGTTGCGGTTGACCGGTACCGCCATAACAGGGACGACAAGATCGTCACTTGAAGCTGGGTCATCCGGATCCAGACCAAGAGCATTACCACCAGAATCGTCGGTCAGCTCCGGTTTGAGTTGGCCGAACTTACCGTCCGCACCTGGATAGCGAATGTTCCAGGAGAACTGCTGTCCCGTCACCTCGATCCGAACTACGTCCTCAGTCGGCGGGATCAGATGTAAACTTGCCCAGATACTCTGGCCGGGGATGACCAGCGCAAAAAAGACAACGGCTGTCGCCAGAGTCCAGACAACCTCCAGCTTATCGTTTCCGTGACTGTAGTCGGCAGTCCGACCGGGTCGGTCTTTATAGCGCACGACCAAGTAGCCCAAAGCGACCTGGGCCAGGACAAAGATGATGCCGGTGACCACCAAAGTCAGCATGAATTGCCGGTCCAGGGCCACGCCGTGCTCAGAGGCCAGCTCGGGAAGCCACCAGTACTTGCCAACCGTCAGGACAACGGAGACAAGGGTAATCAACCAGATTATAATTGCAAAAAACATCTCTCACTCCTCGGGAAAATCAGACGCTATTGTACCAAGTGAGTTTCAACTTTCAACGTGTAAATGGAGAGTTTTTCGGCAGAGCCTCGAAAGAGAAAAAAATGCGCTAGGGATTGTGGGATTCTCGGCCCCCCTGAACCCTGACTCCACGACGATCTAGCGGCCTCCGATGGAGAGACATTCCCCTGGATGGGAAGGCAAAGGCAAGGCGCTAGATCGGTGCAGAAAAGGTGCACCTAGGCGTCTCTTACAGGGAGCATAATCTCGAAAGTAGTACCCTTCTCGACCTCGCTGCTTACCTTGATTCCCCCCCGATGCTTTTGAACTACCGCCTGGACGTTGGCCAGGCCTACGTGGAGCCTCATCTTGGAGCCTCTCTCGACGAATCCAACATCAAAGATCTTGGCCAAACGGTCGTTGGGGATTCCGTGCCCGGTATCACTGGTGGTCACGCGTACGTGGCCATTCTCGGGACGGGTTGCGACTGTGATGATCCCTTCCCCCTCGATCGCCTCGCCAGCGTGTAGCAACAAGGTCATGAAGGCCTGGTTCAGCTCGCTGGGAAAACTTTCGATTTTCGGAACTTCGGCAAGCTCCTTGATCACCTTGATTCGATCCCCCCATTGCGGACTCAGGAGTGCCAAGGTGCTCTCGATTCCCTGACGTACGTCTGTAAGCTGAAACTCAGCCTCGTCGAGATGGGTAAAGTTCTTGAGACTTTGTACAATCGTGCCCAGACGCTCTCCGGGTTGCCCTACCTCAATTCGGTGCTGTCGAAGGGCTTCAAGAACCGCCTGCCATTGGCTGCTTTTCTTAAGTGCCTCGATGCTCTCAGTCGCGGCAAGCTCGCGGTCCAGCTTCGCCACGTCAGTGCTGCTGCCAATGACACCTACCGGAGTGTTGATCTCGTGGGCCAACCCGGCCACCCACGTGCCCAGAGAAACCATCTTCTCCATCTGGATCAAGCGGGCCTGGGCACTCTTGAGTCTCTCCAAGGCTTCGGCCTCGAACTTGATCTGCAGATTCTTCAGCCTGGTGTTGGTCTGCTCTCCCAGAACCTCTTCCTTGACTTGCTGAAAGGCCCGGTGATGCTCTAGAGCTTTGCGAAACTCCCCGCGAGCTTCGTAGGTGCGAGAGAGAGCTTCGTGGGCTCGGTAAATCTTCGGTTGCGTCTTGACCTTCAGGGCAAGTTTCAGAGCCCTGTGAAGGCAGGTAAGAGCTTCATCGAGCTTGTGCTTCTGTGTGAAGACACATTTCCCAGGTCAATCAGCGTGGTGATCTCCGCTGGCCAGTTCCTAACTCTACGGCGGATCTGAAGGGCTTAGCTCAAGAACTCCTCCGCTTGGGCCAGATCCCCTTTGGCCTGGTATAGAGTGCCGATGTCGTTCAGAACCCTTGACTCGCCCAGATCGTTCTCGTCTTCCCAGCTGAGCTCCAGACTCATGAAGTGGTACTTCAGCGCCTCGTCGAGCTTACCCTGGCGCTGGAGAATTGACCCTAGCCCCGTCAGGGCACGTCCTTCGCCGAGTCGGTGCTCCATACCTCGGAAGAGCTCGAGGCATCTCGTTTGGCATTCGTAGGACTTCTCCAGGTCACCCACACTCTCATACACGCCTCCCAACGAAGTGCGCGCCCAGCCCTCTCTTTCCTTGATTCCCAGACGGTGAAGTTTGTCGATTGACTCGTGAAGGCTCTCTACGGCGCGGTCGAATTGGCCAATACTCCAGTAGACAAGACCGAGTCCCAGGAGGGCGCTGGCGATGCCTTCCTCCTCCTCCACTTCACGAAACAACGTGATCGACTCGAGACCCTTGCTCAGAGCTGCGTCGAAGGCCCCAACGAAATAGTCACGCGTTGCCTGGTTAAGAAGACCCCAGGCGATGCCCCTGGGATAGGAGAGTTGGCGGGCGATTTTCAACGCCTGAGTCGCAAACTTCCCTTTCTGATCGGGGTCATCGAAGTTCGTCTCCAGGGCAAGCTCGTTCAGGAGATCGACTTTTTCCGGCGATGGTTCGGCAGCGAGAGAGGCAAGCCGTTGTTTCAGTTGTTCGACGGTGTCATTCATCAAATTGCTCGAGCGATGTGTCCCATTCTATCGCAGACCAACCTGAATTGAAGCGCCGAGTGAAAGGGAGGGACTTGGCTAGATAGCTACGGATTCAGAAAGAAGTTCCACAGGAGAGAATGAGGAGGGCGTATACCGAGTCATTTGAGAGAGGCTGAGATTTCAGGTGGGACAAGGGGACGCCCTCCTTATCCACTCTCCAAGATCTTCAAAATCCTGGAAAGAGAGTGAAAGTATACATGACGTCCCTGACAGATTTCTTACTTGCGCCAAACAGGGGGACGTTTCTCCAAAAAGGAATCCACTCCTTCCTTGAAATCTTCCGTGTTTCGGGCCACCACATTCCACTGTGCCGCCAAGGCAAGCGCCTCTTCCAGACCTACGCCTCGGAGCTGCCCCAGGAGATGCTTCGTCCAGGCGACGGCGCCTGCGTTGTGTTTCGCAACAACCTCAGCGACTCTGTAGGCCTGGCTCATCAAGTCCCCTGGAGGGACGACTTTATTGACGAGTCCGACGTCTCGGGCATCCAGAGGAGACAGGAGCCTTCCGGTCAACAACAGGTCCCGGGCCCGCCTTTCGCCCACCTGCTGTATCAGAAAGACGCTTACCAGGGCCGGGACGAAACCTACCTTGACTTCCGGGAAACCAAAGCTGGAAGCCTCCGAAGCCAGAACAAAATCGCAAACGCTCGCCAATCCCCATCCTCCTGCCAGGGCAGGGCCCTTGACCGCAGCGATCACCGGTTTGGGAAACTGATAGAGTCGCCGCAACAGGTCAACCAGAACAAGGGTATCGCGTCGCGCTTCCTCTGCAGAGAGAGAGGTCATCCGGATCAGATCCGCGAGATCGGCACCGGAACAGAAACTGGATCCGGAACCAGTGACGATAACGGATGAGGTTTCCTGTTCTCTTTCGATCTCGCTGAGAATCCGCTGGAACTCCTCGATGAGGGGAGCTGAGAAAGCATTCCGAACCTTAGGTCGGTTCAACGTGATTACAGCACTTGGAGGTACTAACTTTAGCTGCAGATACTTCATTGAGATCTCGTTAGCAGAGGCGGTCTGCTTTCCTATTCAGACTTGAAGGACACCCGTTCTCAAAGGCGGAATGTCGGGATTGAGCGACGCGACCTCCAGTGCCAGCTTCAGGGCGTCCCGGGTACGGTGAGGTTCGATAATGGCATCGACCCACAAGCGGGCTGCCGAATAGCGAGGATCCATCTGCCCAGTGTAGTTTTGTTCGATCGTCTCACGGAGTTCCTCGCGACCCTGATCATCGATCTCACGGCCCTCCTTCTGCAGTTGGCGGATCCGGAGCTGAAGCAGCGTCCGCGCTGCCTGCTCGGCTCCCATCACCGCATAGCGACTGTTGGGCCAGGCGAACAGAAAGCGCGGATCGTAGGCCTTGCCACACAGGGCATAGTTGCCCGCCCCGTAGCTTCCACCGGTAATAACCGTGATCTTGGGCACCACACTGTTGGCCACCACACCCACCGACCGTCCCCCCAGACGTGCGTAACCACACAGCAGCGTCCTGCCGCGCTCTGCCTTGTGCTCAATCAACTCATGATCGTCGAAAATACATTCGAAGATTCGTCTGACATCGTATTCCTGGGAGGGGTCCAGAGGCATCAGTCGATAGATATCTTCGGAAGGCCTCGGAGGAGATTTCTCCTTCACTCTCTGAAAAGGGTCCCGGGAGAAGTCGCCGAGTCTCCCCGCCAGCTCGCGGATTCGCGCCAGGCAGGCAGGGTCGTCCTCTTCTCGGAAATCGATGGAGCCGCTCGGAACCGCGTGGAGCTCCGCGCCTCCCAATTTCTCGCTATCAATCTGTTAACCGATCGCGGCCTTCACCAGAGAGGGCTCCGCAATGTAGAGGCCGCTCCCCTGGGGCATCAGCACCTTGGCGCACATGACAGGAAGAGAGGCTCCGCCTGCCACGCAGTTACCCATGATGGCGGCTATCTGAGGAATGCCTGTGGCGGAGATCCGGGCGTTGTTGCGGAAGATGCGTCCGAAATCGTCTTCATCGGGGAAAATCTCGTCCTGCAGAGGGAGGAACACGCCGGCAGAATCGACGAGATAAATAAGAGGCAATCTGTTACTGATCGCGATGCGCTGAGCTCGCAGGACCTTCTTCACCGTCATGGGGAAGAACGAGCCTGCTTTGACGGTGGCGTCGTTGGCGATGATCATGAACTGCCGACCGGCAACCTGGCCGATCCCAACGATCACGCTAGCGGCGGGGGCTCCGCCCCACTCGTGATACATGTCGAAGGCCGAGAAAAGGCCCAGCTCGAAAAACTCGACACCCGGATCAACCAATCGATCGATCCTCTCGCGGGCCGTCAGACGACCCTTCTGGTGTTGTCGCTCGATGGCCGGGATATCTCCACCCAGTTCGACTTCACGTTGACTGGAACGAATCGTCTCCAGTACTTCGTCCCAGCTTTGGCAGGCTTCGAGAGTTTTTTCCGCCACGTTAACCTCTTCCTACCGCATAGACGTTGAGTTCGTCGTCTCGTTGGCGGGGAAAGGCACTGAAATAGGATAAGAGTCCGGTCAGTGCCGCCCCCAGCGGTGCTGCCCCATTCGGGAAAGAAACTTGGAGTCCCGGCCGTGGCGGCGGTCTCCAGACCACCGTGTATCGAGCCAAAGGCTCGAAAAGAAACTTCTCCTGATTTCAGGAGGCATCACCTACGCCGAAGGCGTTACTGCAGGTAGCCCAGGGTTCAATGCGAAGCGTGCTACCCCAACGGGGTGCGATGAGCCGCAGTGGCTCGAACTAAGTCAAACCATGTTCGACAAACGGTGAGGCGTTTGGAAAGGAGGGAAACAAAGCGATAAGAGA
>CAUZIZ010000039.1:0-38299 GCA_963579905.1 Acidobacteria bacterium UBA6911
TTCGGCGTCTTGCCTCTCTTATCGCTTTGTTTCCCTCCTTTCCAAACGCCTCACCGTTTGTCGAACATGGTTTGACTTAGTTCGAGCCACTGCGGCTCATCGCACTCTTTATGGGTCCAGATCTTGTTCTCCCGGGTGAAGACATGGCCATGTACCTCGTTCTACCACCGCGGTGATCGGATCGACGATCACCGCGCCAACAAGGAGAGTGTCCCTTGAGATGTCCACACTGCTTCCGAAACGGCCCTGGGGCGCGGGCACCGGGGCAGGAGATTTTGCTGCTGCTCCCAGGTGGTTCCTGCTCTGATGAACACAAAGGAGGCACCTGCGAAACTAGTGTTCGGCTGGCTTTCCAGAAGCGCTCCGACTACTGCCGTCCCCTCGTTCAGGGAGACGGAATTCCAAAAATTGCTCGAGGCGGGGTTGGCACAAGCCCAGGAAGACGTAATTCCCACACGGTGCCGTTGCGTTCGAAAACAAAAACGGAACCCCCGCCGCCGTCCTTCTGAGCTCCCACCAGGATCGTGTCCTTTTCGAGGGCTACAGCACCGCCAAACCTTGCGTCGACCGTGACGTTGTCCGATGAAAGTCTCTGCTGTGGCGACCAGTCAGAGTCGTTGCGGACAAAGACGTGGGTCGCGCCGGAATCCCCCTCTCTATGAGCCCCAACGATTAGGGTATCTCCGTGAATCGATACGGAGGTTCCAAAGTTGGCACCGGCCAGCGGTTCATCGGGAAGAAGCCTTTTCTGCTCCGTCTAGGCGGTCCCGATCCTGAAGAAGACGTACGCCGCCCCGGCGCTTAGAAGGCCATTGACCGTCTCATTTGGAGCGCCAAGAACCGCCGTATCTGCATGAATGGAGACTGAGAATCCGACCGAACCGGGTCCCCCATTTGGCTTCAGCTTTTGCTGCTGTTCCCATAGAGTTCCCTTGCGAACGAAAGAGTAGGCCGCATTGGCTCCTGGTGCTCCGAGAATCAGCGTCTCCCGGTCAACTGCGGCCGACGCACCGAATAAGGCATTCTGCACCGAGTCGTCAGCCAGGAGCTGCGCCTCGTCTACCACTACCGGCGCGGCAAGACAGGGTATACCAGGCGAGAAGAGCATGGAAGCAGTGAACAAGCGGAGAAACCACATTATGGGACAGTCCTCGCTTAAGCTAGAGACGGCTGCACTACTCGCGTCGACGCTGTGTCGGTACCGTTTCGATTCTCAAAAGCCTCAGAGGGTGCTCTGGACCTGCTCCTGCTGAGCTGCCGGCGGTCGGGAGGTCAGGACGCTGAGGATCCAACCGACTAGAACTGTAATGGTGCACCCCAGAGGCGACCACCACCAAAAGGTCATCTCAGTCGCGAAAGCGAGGTAGGCCGTTATGGACCAACCTGCCAAGGCCCCTGACAAGCAGGGCAGGTCTCGGGTTTTTCGGGTAAAGAGGGCCAGTAGAAAAATGCCCAGAAGGGGGCCCGTAAAGAGACCCATCACCTTCACACTCATGAGCACGATGCTGCCGGCATGAGGCATGACGAAGAGAGCCATCGCTGTTCCTACGATTCCCCAGAAGGCGGTGAGTCCACGAGCCAGCGTCAGCTCCGAGCCTTTCTCCTGGGCCGAGAGCTCCTCCAGCTCAGTCCCGACAGGAGGATGGATCCAGCGCCGGTAGATGTCCACTACACAGGCGGTGCTCATGGAGTTGATGCCAGAGTCTACGCTGGACATAGTGGTGGCGAAAATGGCTGCGATCATGAGGCCCGCGAATCCAGGGGGGAGTTGGGTGGCGGCGAAGAAGACCATGACGTGGTCCTTTTCGATACCCGCCTCGAGTTGTTCCGGAGACTGCTGATAGAAGGCAAACAGGCCCAATCCCACCGCACCCAGTAGCAGGACCAAAGGAATCACGGCCACAGCATTGCAGAGGATGGATCGTTGGCTGTCCTTCAGGCTACGGGCGCTAAAATAGCGCTGGAGGGCTACCTGATCGGCTCCGTAGTCGGCCAGGTAGGCTGCGATACTGCCAATAAGTATGGCCCAAATCGTGGTGTCACTAAAGAGGTCTCCCTCAAACTGGATCAGAGTAGTTCTGCCCCCGGCACTGGCTTTTTCCCAGATCCCGAGCGCTCCTCCGTCTACGTTTTCCACTAGGGTAACGACCATCACCACCAGGCCCCCAATCAGGACGAAGAACTGGACGACGTCCGTCCAGACGACCGCTTTCATCCCACCCAAGACTGTATACAAGGTCGCTCCCACGCCCACCGAGACGACGCAGAGCTCCAGGCTAATCCCAGCTACCCGGGAAAGGGGAACGCAGGGGACGTAGATCACGGTTCCCAGCCAACCCAAGCGCGTCAACAGGAACAAGCAGGTGGCCAGCAAGCGTGAGCCCGCTCCCAGTCGCCGTTCCAGATATTCGTAGGCGGTAGTTACCCGGAAGCGGTAGAAGGTTGGGAGAAAGAAGTAAATGACGATAAACATGATCGGGAGCATCAAAGGGGTCATCGCGATCAGCTGAAGGTCGTGTCCGTAGC
Source organism: Acidobacteria bacterium UBA6911 (assembly GCA_963579905.1). GTDB lineage: Bacteria > Acidobacteriota > UBA6911 > RPQK01 > JAJDTT01 > CAUZIZ01. Next base: position 2,527 of record CAUZIZ010000039.1, read on the forward strand.
TGTATCCTGGAATTCCCAGAAAGCTGTTGGCGCTCATGAGGGAGACGATGATGGATAGGCCCAGGGGGAACCAGGAAAAGCTGCGGCCCGCCAGGAAGAAGTCTTCCGACGTCTTGATCCCGCGAGCGAAGTAGCTGCCGAGTGCTACGATTCCCAGCAGATAAACGATCAGGATCAGGAAGTCCCAGAATTCAAGCGAGGTTTCCACAAGCGCTTCTATCAGGGGTACCGGTTCAACCGGACAGCAGTGACCGTACTTATGAACTGCGACACCCAGTATCGCCTCTCGGAGGTACCAAGCCAAGTAATTGTTGAGGTGTGGGATCCACAGAGGTTTTCTTGTAGTCAACTGCTGAGGCTGACCGACAGAGCCGCGAACGACTTGACCCGTTGGCAATATGAGCCCAGCTTCCAAGGAGAGAGCTGGACAACAGCACAATCTTCCCCCATTCCCAACCTGAAATTCCCCCTAAACGATCCAGGCCACCCAAGGGCGGGACTAAGCTGAAACTTCATTTGGTTCCAGGTTCAGGATTCCCAACCGTGGCACGGCCTTCCAGGCCGTGACTATTGAGCCCTTGGCTCGACGGATCGGTCATCACGGGCAGGGATGCCCGTGCCACTGTAGGACACTGAGGTTTCTTTCTCGAATGGGGCCAGTGCTTCCTGGGGGCGGGACTGATCTGAGACTTCACGGAATCCCCAACTGTCGTCGCGCTTCATAGAGTGCCACCGCCACCGAGTTTGCGAGGTTGAGGCTGCGAACGCGTTGATTCTCAAAGGGTATACGCAATCGGAGATCGGCGTAGCGCTGGTGGAAGTGCGCGGGTAGTCCCTCCGATTCATTGCCGAATACCAGGAAATCATCAGGTCCGTAGTTGACTTCGGTAAAGGGTGTCGAGGCCCTGGTACTAAAAAGCCAGAGTCGCTCGGGCATTTTCTCCTCCAAGAAAGCCTCCCAGTTCGCGTGCAGAAAAAGTCGAACCTCCACCCAGTAGTCGAGACCAGCTCGCTTCAGATAGCGGTCGGACAACTCGAACCCAAGTGGCTCGATCAAGTGCAAATCGGTTTCTGTCGCAGCCGTTAACCGGGCAATGTTTCCTGTGTTTTGCGGGATAAGTGGATGGACGAGTACGATGTTCACAAGGGTGCTCCTCATAATCTCAGCTTCAACAAGCCCCGCGGGGGCTCCACGCCACTACTATATATCCGAGTTGCGCCAGAAAATATGGGCGCGTGTTTGGGTCAACAGCTCTGCCCGATCGTAATTCGATTCGTGAATCTCCGTCGGATTACTGTGGTAAGAATGGCACCAAGCGACTGCTGGAGGCCGCGAGGAACAGGGAGAGTCGAGACTCCTCATGGTTTTCAAGCGAAACCCTTCACTGCGTCGCAATATCACTCTATTCGTGTTCGCGATCTGCTGCCAGGGCGTCGCGATTCAGGTCCACTTAGCTGTCTTCAACAACTTCGCCGTAGAGCAGATCGGTCTTGCTCCGGCAGAACTGGGCATACTCGAATCGATCCGGGAGATCCCCGGGTTCTTGGCCGCTCCCATGGTCGGTTTGTTGGTGGGTCTAGCCGAACCCCGTTTGGGAGCCTTGTGCCTCATCATCTTCGGCGCCGGCTTCATTGCCTATGGCTACACCGAAACCGTTTCTGCGCTCATTGTCTTTTCGTTTCTGTGGAGCATCGGCTTTCATGTCTGGATGCCAACTGCTGCCAGCATGGCCCTGGGTTTGGCAGCTCCAGGTAGACAGGGGCGCGTCCTGGGAAGAATGCAGGGTCTCGCTGCCTTCGCCGGTGTCATCGGTATGTTGTGTGTCTACTGGGTTTCCGATGATCCGTCGTTTTCCGGGATCTACAAGCTGATTGGACTGGCAGCTATGCTTGGTGCAATTCCGCTCCTTTTCATGGATCCGGACCTCGGCCATCATTCTCCGGTCCGCCTGGTGCTAAAGCGAAAGTACGCACTCTTCTATGGGCTCGAGTTTCTGGCTGGCTGTCGCCGGCAAATCTTCGTCACCTTTGCCTTGTTTGCGCTAGTCAAGACATTCGGGGTCGACGTGACAACCATCATTACGCTTGCCTTGGTGAACAGCTGTGCCAACATCTGTATGGCTCCTTTCGTGGGCAAACTGATCGATCGCTTCGGGGAAAGATCTGTCCTCACGTTAAACTTCGCCGCCCTGACCCTGATTTTTGTTGGCTATGGTGCCGTCAAGAACGTGAACGTGCTTTTCGTCCTCTACGTCGTGGATAACCTGTTCATGCTCTTCACCCTATCGCTGTCCACCTACATCGGGCGTATCGCCGCACCGGAGGAACTGCGAGCCTCCCTGTCCATGGGCATTACGATGAATCATATCGCTGCTGTAATCATGCCGTTGGTCGGAGGTTTTCTCTGGTCCTTTCTTGGCTATTCCGCGGTTTTCTATCTCGGTTCCGGGATCGCGGCAGCGACGCTGCTCCTGGTCCGCCGACTCCCCCGACGAGAGCCAGTACCTGTTTAGGTAGCGGCGTTGCGAGTCCGAACCCGGGAGGCGATAATGCTTGACACATGACGTCTTCTCGAAGCAGACGCAGCGTGGGTATTCTGGCCAACCCGGCTGCGGGCCGCGACATTCGAAGATTGGTGGCGCAGGCTTCCGTATTCCCGATTGCAGAGAAAAGCAACATGGTCGTCCGGATTCTTTCCGGTCTGGGCGTTGCGGGAGTGGAGCGTGCCTATATGATGACCGACTCCGGAGGCATCGCCGCGAGGCTTCGTCGAGTGTTGACGAACTCGGCGCAATCGGGTCGCACTCGGCCGGAAGTGATATTCCTGGATATGCCGCCCGAGGATGGTCCTGAGGCGACCCTGACGGCAGCCAGGGAGATGATTGAAGCTGGGGTCTCGGCTCTGCTCGTCCTGGGGGGCGACGGGACTCATCGCCTAGTGGCCCGTGTCGCGGGCGAGGTTCCCATCACTGCGTTGTCGACCGGGACCAACAATGTTTTCCCATCGCTGAGGGAAGCGACCACGGCAGGACTTGCCACCGGGCTGGCCATTGCCGGCTATTTCGACGCCGAGGAAACAACGATCCGGAACAAGATCCTGCTCGTGAAGGTGAACGGGCGAGAGGACGTTGCCCTGGTCGACGCCTGTGTCAGCACGGCCTTGTGGACAGGCTCGAAGGCACTCTGGCGTCCCGATGAACTGGACCAGCTCTTCGTCACCTTCGCCGAGGCTGACTCTATCGGACTCTCCACAATCGCGGCCTTACTCCACCCGGTGTCGAGGCTCGATCCTTACGGGCTCAGAGTTGACCTTGCACCTGTCGGGCAGGCGGCTACTGTCGTCACGGCTCCGATTGCACCGGGACTGATCTTGCCGGTTGGTGTGTCTGCTGTGCAGCAGATCCGTGCGGAAGAAGTACAGCCGGTAAGGGCCCGTCAAGGTGTGATCGCACTTGACGGTGAGCGGGAGATGGAGTTTTCGGGCGACGATCGCGTCACCGTTCGGCTCGACCAGAGAGGGCCCAGGACCCTCCGGGTAAAGCGTGTGATGGAGTTGGCGGCTCGGGAGGGCTTGCTGCGGGAGGGTCCGATTCGGGTTCTAGCAGGAATCGAAAGGAGCGAACATGCAACTCAACCATGAACTAGCCTTGCGTGCCTATCGGACCATGAAACAGATCCGGGATTTCGAGGAACGCATCCATATCGAGTTTCAAACCGGCGATATCCCTGGATTCGTCCACCTGTATGCGGGTGAGGAAGCAATTGCAACTGGAGTCTGCCTGCATCTGGAAGACGACGACAGGATTGCCAGCACCCATCGAGGACATGGCCACTGCATCGCTAAAGGTTGCGATGTCAGTGGCATGATGGCGGAGATCTACGGCAGACACAATGGACTCTGTTCCGGCAAGGGAGGCTCGATGCACATCGCCGACCTGGACAGGGGCATGATGGGGGCGAATGGCATCGTCGGGGGCAGTCCGCCTTTGATCTGTGGCGCCGGCCTTGCGGCCAAGACCATGGGCAAGAAGTCAGTCGCCGTGGCCTTCGTCGGAGACGGTGGCTCCAACCAGGGAACGACCTTCGAGAGCCTCAACCTGGCGTCGGTCTGGCAGCTCCCCTGTATCTTCGTGGTAGAGAACAACGGCTACGCTGAGGCCACTTCCGTCAAGTACTCGACCGCCTGTGACGATGTCGCAGATCGAGCCAACGGGTTCAACATGCCGGGCGTCGTGGTTGACGGACACGATTTTTTCAGTGTCTACGAGACCGCGGGGGAGGCGATCAACCGGGCCCGCGAGGGAGGCGGTCCAACGCTGATCGAGTGCAAGGTGAATCGCTATTATGGTCACTTCGAGGGCGACGCCCAAACCTACCGGGCCGAGGACGAAGTGGCCCGGATCCGCCAGGATAGGGACTGTATCAGAAACTTTAGCAAGAGCGTCATTGCTGCGGGACTGCTCCAGGAAGCGGAGTTGGCCACCATTGATGCCGAGGTCGCAGACTTGATTGACCAGGCCGTGATGGCAGCCAAGGCATCTCCAAAACCGGGCTCAAGGGAGCTGCTGACGGACGTATACGTATCTTACTAGGACCTGGGTGAGCCTCTTGCGCGAGGTCCAAGGAGGAGGGGGAGATGGGAAAGATAACTTATCAGCAGGCGCTGCAACAAGCTCTGCTGCAGGAAATGGACCGAGACGAGCGGGTGGTGCTCATGGGAGAAGACGTCGCAGGCGGGTCCGGGGCGCCCGGGGAGATGGACGCCTGGGGAGGTCCTCTCGGGGTGACCAAGGGACTCTGGAGTCGATTTGGTAATAGGGTGATGGATACTCCAATCAGTGAGTCCGCCTTTATCGGAGCTGCAATCGGGGCGGCCACATCGGGACTGCGGCCGGTTGTCGAGCTGATGTTCATCGATTTTCTGGGGGTCTGTTTCGATCAGATCTTCAATCAGGCTGCTAAATTCCGCTATATGTTCGGGGGTAAGGTGAAGACTCCGGTTGTCATTCGAACCATGATCGGAGCAGGTTTGAGGGCAGCCGCTCAGCACTCCCAATGCCTCTATCCTATCTTCACCCACATCCCGGGCTTAAAATGCGTGGTTCCTTCGACACCCTACGATGTCAAGGGGATGCTGATCGAGGCGATACGAGATGACGATCCTGTCATCTTCTGCGAACACAAGATGCTGTATTCGACTGAGGGAGAGGTTCCCGAGGAGTCCTACACCATCCCCTTGGGAGAGGCCAACATCGTGCGGGAAGGGGATGACGTCACACTTGTCGCACTGGGAAGGATGGTGCAGATTGCTTCCCAGGCTGCCGAAGCCCTGGCCCGGGACGGGATCGGCTGTGAGCTCATCGATCTGCGCTCGACCTCGCCGCTGGATGAGGAGACGATTCTGGAAAGTGTGGAGGAGACCGGACGGTTGGTCATCGTCGACGAGGCAAGTCCCCGCTGCAACATCGCTACCGATGTCTCGGCTCTGGTCGCGCAGAAGGCCTTTGGCGCGCTTACGGCGCCGATCAAGATGGTGACTCCTCCCCACGTACCGGTACCCTTTAGCGACACGCTGGAGGATCTCTACATTCCCAACTCTACTCAGGTTGAGACAGCAGTCCGGGAAGTGATGGAGTATGCACGATGAGCGATGTCATCCGACCACTGACCATGCCGAAATGGGGTCTTTCCATGAAGGAGGGCGCCCTGGTGCAGTGGCTGACGACCGAAGGGAGCGAGGTTTCCGCCGGCGACGAGGTTGCCGAGGTCGAAACCGAGAAGATACTGGCGGCTGTAGAAGTCAGGGATAGTGGTGTTCTCCGACGACAGGTGGCAAAGCCAGGCGAGGTGTTGCCCGTGGGAGCGCTGCTGGCCGTGGTCGCCGATCCAGCCGTTTCCGATGGAGAGATCGAAAGCTACATCACGGATTTCCAGGCTAATTTCGTGGCCGAACCCGAGGAGGAAGAGGCCGAAGATCGAGGTCCTCAGACCGTCGAGGTCGAAGGTCGTCGACTCCGTTTTCTGAAGCACGGAAGCAGTGGGGATCCGCTGGTCCTGATTCATGGGTTCGGAGGCGGACTCAACAACTGGCTCTTCAACCTCGAAACTCTGGCGGGCGATCACCTGGTCTACGCCCTGGACCTACCCGGACATGGTGCCTCCAGCAAGGACGTTGGTGATGGCAGTCTGGAGGGTTTGGCGCAAGTGTTGAAGGGCTTCATCGAGGTGACCGAGCTGGGCCCCTCCCATCTCGTAGGTCATTCGATGGGTGGCGCTGTGGCCCTGATCCTGGCCCTCGCGCATCCTGAGCTGGTGTCCTCTGTCACCTTGATCGGCAGCGCCGCCCTGGGGACAGAGATCAACGGCGCCTACATCGACGGTTTCATCGACTCGCGACGACGCAAGGACACCAGGGTAGAGATTGAGAAGCTGTTCCACGATCCCGCGCAAGTGACTCGACAGATGGTCAACGACGTGTTGGCCTTCAAGCGCATCGATGGAGTCAAGGGAGCCCTGAAGACGCTTTCCGAACAGTTTCGTGTTGGAGATGTTCAGAACACGGTTCTGAGAGAAAGACTGAAAGAGCTGTCGATGCCGCTTCTGGTCGTGTGGGGGCAGGAGGACCAGATCGTCCCGGCCTCTCATGCGGAGGATCTACCTCAGGGTGTTAGAACCGAGATCATTTCGGGTGCCGGCCACATGGTCCAGATGGAATCGGCGGCCAGGGTCAACCAAGTGATCCTGGAGGTGGTAGGGCAGGGCTGAGAATTCGTCGCACGTCGAGACGTCTGAACGTCGCACGTCTCCTGTCCTCCGAAGGTACCGCCAACGGGTGAACTACCAGCGAAACGAAGTCAAGTCCGACAGAGCCGCGAACGACTTGAGTCGTTAGCAAAATGAGCCCAGGTTCCGAGGAGAGAGCAAGACAACTCTTCCCCACGCAGTGACGCACGATATCGCCTATCCTCAACCGAAGTTTCTTTCTCGAATGGGGCCAGGGCTTCCTAGAGGCCACTTCCACGTCGCTCGACTGAAGTTTCCTACTGCTCCCAGACCTGGGTCTACTCGCGAAAACACCGCTCGAGTGACTCGGCCTCGGATTGTAGACCATCAGTCCAGTATCTCGACTCTGGCGGAGGAGATGTCACCGAACTGCTCGGTGTTGGACATGTTGATGTGGGCCCAGACGACCAGCAGAATCTTTCCGGGAAGCTCGCAGACGGAAGGGTAGGTCACCTGGCAGCCCCAGTAGTCGTTGCCTTCACCAGGGACGGCGCTCTCCGCCAAGATCAGGGGGTCCCCCCAATGATTACCCTCTTCCGTCAGGCGCATGGTCAACGGGCTTCTTGAGCCTACCGTGCACTCGTCGTGGGTGAGCAGGACCTTTCCATCGCTGACCCGGAAGAGATTGTGAGAAGCCGCCGCGGCCACGAGCTTGTGGCGTTTCGGTTCGGCCCAGCTCTCCCCCTTGTCTTTTGAAAGAGCTGTCCAGAGGTGACCATCTCGGGTTCGCAGGGCCATCAGGACGTTTCCGTTTCTCAGCTCGGCAATTGTGGGTTCATCCACTCCCGCTGAATTGTGGACCTGACCGACCCGTCGCCAGGTCTGGCCTTGGTCGTCTGACTTCAAAACCCCCGACTCTTTGCGATTTCTGAAGTCGTGAGCCGGAAGCAACAGCTCCCCTGTCGTCAGTCGGATCCCGTTGGAACGGCTTCCCGCGCCCCGGTGTTGCAGTCGCTCCTCGGACCAGGACTTGCCGAAGTCATCGCTCCAGCGGGAGTACAAATGATAGGACTCGGGCCCGATGAACTGCTCCTCGCCCTTACGGCTCTTCATGAACGGATACCGGTTCCAGCGGCCGTAGACGTAGAAGAACCAGACGCGAGGTCCGTCCACGATCAGGGCGGGGTCGAAGTCCGAAGCCCGGGGTTCATCCTGAAGAACAAAGGGTTTCTCCCAGTTTCTGCCGCCATCGAAGGAGTAGGACGCCAGGATCACCTGGTGGACTGACGCCTCGAACGGACCCGAAAACCAGACGCACAAGAGACGACCGTCGTCGAGGCGAGCCACGCTGGGGGCGTGGTTGAAGCCGTAGTGGTTGCTCCTGTCGTAGGGATCCTTCTGGGGGTAGGAGAAAACTACCGAGCGCGACTGTATGCGAAGTGGCGGCTCAGAGGCCCAAGCTCCCTGGGCCAGCCCCAGGAGAGTAGTCGCGGCTAGGAGCACACAGAATGCACGACGATGTTCGTGATTCGAGACAGACAATGTGTTTCCACCCAGCGCGTAGCTTTGGCCTCCAGGCCGAAGTCTTCTTCTTTCGAGCCTTTGGCTCGACGCACGGCGGCTTGCAAGCCAAAGCCGCTATGGAGATCAGGCGGAGCGAAGCAGCTTCTGCGCCACCTTTCCTGCGACGTCGGTGAGACGAAAGTCACGGCCCATATGACGATAAGTGAGTTTGGTGTGGTCCAGGCCCAAGCAGTGCAGGATCGTCGCCTGCAGGTCGTGGACATGGATCTTGTCCTCGACGCCGTGGAGGCCAAGGTCGTCTGTCTTGCCCACGACCTGTCCTCCCTGGATTCCGCCGCCTGCAAGCCACATGCTGTAGCAGCTCGCAAGGTGGTCTCGACCCGGTTCGCCCCCATGGATCTCGGGCTCGGCCATGGGAGTACGTCCAAACTCTCCTCCCCAGAGCACCAGCGTATCTTCCAGGAGTCCTCTTTGTTTCAGATCCTTGAGCAGGGCTGCCGAGGGCTGGTCGGTATCGTGGCAGTACTCGTTCAGGCGTTTCTCCAAGCCGTGATGCATGTCCCAATTGGCGTGATTTAGCATCACGAAGCGCACGCCACGTTCGACTAGCCGCCTGGCCAGCAGACAGTTGACCGCGAACGACTGGGCACGCTCTCCCTCCCGGTTGACTCCATAGGATTCGAGAGTCTCGGGCGATTCCTGGGAGAAGTCCAACAGTTCGGGCGCCGCCATCTGCATGCGAAATGCCAGCTCGTAAGAGGCGATCCGCGATGCGATTTCCATGTCGCCGCTGTTGCCGTAACGTTTCTGGTTCAGGAGACCAATGGCATCCAGATGAACCCGTTGGACCTCGCGATTGACTCCGGGAGGGTTGGACAGATAGAGAATGGGGTCTCCGCTGCTGCGAAATGGCGTCCCCTGGTAGGCAGAAGGCATGAAGCCGTTGGACCAGTTGTTGGCGCCGGCGCTGGGAAAGGCCCCGGTACTGAGGACGACATATCCGGGTAGGTTCTGCGATTCACTCCCCAGACCATAGGTGACCCACGACCCAATAGTGGGGTGACCCAGGAAGGTCGTGCCCGTCGTCAACAGCAGTTCTCCCGGATCGTGGTTGATGGCGTCCGTGTGCATGGCCCGCAGCAGGCAGATATCGTCCGCGCAGGAGGCGGTGTGGGGAAGCAGTTCAGAGAACTCAGTCCCGCATTCGCCATGCCGGCTAAACTTCCGAGGACTCGCCATCAGGGTCGCACTCGGCTTCAGGAAGGCCAGATTGAGGTCTTTTCCCAGCGATTCCGGAAGCCTCTGACCATGCCATTTGTGGAGATCCGGTTTGGGGTCGAGGAGATCGATCTGGCTGGGACCACCAGACATGTACAGGAAGATGACCCGTTTGGCCGTGGGAGCGAAATGGGGTGCACGAGGGGCCAGAGGGTTCACCGAAGCATCCGGCGCTGTCCCGCTCGCTAGCAGGCCCTCGGATGACATCAGCTGGGCCAGTGCGATCGAACCAAATCCCCCGGCACATCTCTGAAGAAACGCACGCCGGTTCTGAACGGATCGGAAATCTTCGAAGGTCATGGGCTACTCCCTGGTTATGAACTCATCCAGGTTCAAGAGGATTCGAGAAGCTCCAACCCAGGCAGCAGCATCGATCGGTTCGATGCCTGGGAGCTCGACGGGCAGCGTCGCATGGGCTAGTGCTGGTTCCCTCTTGATGATTTGCCGCTGGTGTTCGATGGCCGAACTCAGCCATTGTTGCTCGTCAGGATCGGGCAACCGCGCGAGACACAGCTGAAAAGCATGGTTCAGACGATCCTGAGAGTCTTCGGACGACTCCGACAGGATTCTCACGGCGAGGGCACGAGCGGCCTCGTAAAAGACCGGATCATTGAGTAGATTCAAGGCTTGGAGGGGCGTATTGGATCGTCCCCGATGGCAGGCTGGACTGTACCCAGGGGGCATATCGAAGTTCGTCATGAAGGGATAAGGCGACATTCTCTGATACTGAATGTAGAGGCCGCGACGATAGCGATCCGGGCCCTTGCTTTCGACCCAGCTGCCGCGCTTTTGAGCTGCTTCCGGTCGAGGGGGACGTACGCTTTTTCCGCCCACTGCGGGATTGAGGAGTCCGCTGACGGCCAGCGCCGAGTCCCAGATCAGTTCTGCCGACAGGCGTGCTCTGGACTGGCGTGCGAGCAGAACATTGTTGGGATCCCGAACCTGCAGGTCCGGTCGGGGTCTGGAGACTTGGCGATAGGTGGCTGATAGCACGATAGTCTTGACCAGACGCTTCATGCTCCAGCCTGTGTCTCGGAAGTCAGCGGCGAGCCAGTCCAGCAGCTCAGGGTGGCTTGGTTTGCTCCCCTGGGTGCCGAAGTCTTCCGAAGTGGAGACGATCCCCCGGGCGAAGAGCTCCTGCCAGAATCGGTTGGTGATGACCCTGGAAGTCAGAGGGTTGTCCCCACTGACAATCCATCGAGCCAGCCTCACCCTGGGGGGCTGTGCCTGATCGGGTGATGGGTGTAGGAATCCGGGCATCCCTGGTTCCACCGGCGCGCCGGCTTGTTTGAAATTGCCTCGCACGTAGAGGTGGGTCTGGCGTGGTTTCCTCTCGGTGACAATCGTTTGGGCCTGGCTCAGGGCGGGGAATGCGGTATCCAGCTCCTTCAGCTCTTTCAGCAGCTGGTCGAAGTTCAGTTCCTCTTCGTAGACCTTTTTTGGAACTACTTGAGAGCTGTAGCGAACGTAGTGATTGGTGAGGATTCTTGCTTCCTTCTCGCTGCGCTGATCCGCGTGACTTCGGAGTATTTTCTCGCCCATGCCGTAGACTGGATGCATGTCTCCGACCCTCAGGGTTCCGACAGCTTTGTCCCAGTTCTGCCACTTTCCAGGATTGGCCATTGCCTCCAGCATCCGTTTTTCCCAGGAGGGCTGCCGATCCGGCACCCTGTATTTCTCTAGCAAAGCACGCCGCTTCCGGCGATAGGAGTCGACCTCTTGCAGGTAGGGTCCGAGCTCGCCCGGGAGCGGGGCGTCTATGTTCACCTCTTCGGCGTTGTTAAAGAAGGCAAAGAGCTGATAGTACTCCTTCTGACTCAGCGGATCGAACTTGTGATCGTGACACTGAGCACATCCGGCCGTGAGTCCTAGCCACACCGTCCCCACCGCGTTGGTACGGTTGATCACCTGCTCGAAGCGGAACTGGTTCATGTCGGTTCCACCTTCGCGGTTGCTGGGGGTGTTGCGGTGGAATCCGGTGGCAACCTTCTGTTCCGTGGTTGAGCCGGGGAGAACATCCCCTGCAATCTGTTCGATCGTGAACTGGTCGAAAGGCATATCCTGATTGAAGGCTGAGATGACCCAGTGTCGATAGCGCCAGGCACTGGGTCTGAAGTCATCCTGTCGATAGCCGTCACTGTCCGAGTAGCGGGCGAGGTCTAGCCAGTAGCGAGCCCACCTCTCGCCAAAATGGGGTGAGCTGAGAAGCTTGTCTACCAGATGTTCGTAGGCCTCAGCTTTGTCGTCATTCAGAAATGCGGAAACCTCGCTGGCAGATGGGGGAAGCCCTATCAGATCCAGGCTGAGTCGCCTGACCAGGGTGGCTTTGTCTGCTTCGGGAGATGGAGCGATCCCCTCTTTCTCTAGACGGGCCAAGACAAAGCTATCGATGGCGTTTTTTGCCCAGCCACTCTTGTTGACGCTAGGCTCAGGAGGGCGATGGAGAGCACGGAAAGACCAGTGTCCTGACTCCTCAGCTGCTGTGGTCTGTTTCGCGGTTGCGGGGTCATCAAGGGCCCATTCTGCTCCCTGATCGATCCAGGCTCGCAGGGTGCCAACCTCTGCGGCGGTCAGCCGGTTTCCGGCGGGAGGCATGACTTTATCGGGATTGACGGCTCCGACCAGATGGATGAGCTTGCTGCCTGCGCTATCCCCAGGAAGGATAACCATTCCAGCTTCACCTCCCCGGAGTGCGTCCTGGCGATTGTCCAGTCGCAAACCCTTCATCTGCTGTCCGGTGCCGTGGCACAGGATGCAGCGACTGCTGAGAATGGGTTCGATGTCCTTTGAGAAGTCGACTTTTCTCTGGGCGGATGGTGGCAGTGGGTTGGACTGGGCCAGACCTGCTCCACTGAACAGGTTCCAGGTGGAAAGCAATGCCAGGATGACAAGGCATCTTCTGTTCAATCGCTCCATACTCTATTAACTAGACGAAAATAGTCAAGAAAGTCAATGGTTTCAGGTTTCAGCTTGCCAAGCGGATCGTCGCAGAGGAACCCGAACCGGGTGTCAACAATCTGAAGCCAAGTCCGACAGAGTCGCGAACGACTTGAGCCGTTAGCAACATGAGGCCAAGTTCCAAGGAGAGAGCTGGACAACTCTTCCCCACGCAGTGACGCACGATCTCCTCCATCCTCACTTCCTACTTCGCCTCGAACGTTGCGTCTTCCCCATGCGACGTCTCCGATTCATTCACGGCGACCAGGCGGTAGTGGTACTTGGCGTCGGACTTCAGGCCGGTCAGAGTTTCGAAGCCGAGGCGGGGAGTGACCTGTAGGCCGACGTAGCGGGGCGGCTTTTTCTGACCGTAGTCTTTCGTCGGTCCGAACTCAAAATAGAACTGCGTTTTCTTGCCGAGGGGGTTGAGCGGTCTTCAACCTTCGCGGTGCCGTTCTCAATCCGGCTCGCCGGGCCGGTGATCACCCGTGGCCTCGTGGTGCTCGGCAATCTGAACTGCTGATCCGGACGCCGCGTGGTTCCCTTTGTGCTGATCGCCACCAGGCGGCAATGAATCGTCTCAGCGGGTTTCAAATCGAGCAGGTCGACGTTCACGTGAAACCAGTCGTCATCGGGGAGATAGTTGGCTCCGGAACCGAACAGTTCAATTTCGCCGAGTCCCCAATGAAGCTGCTTGTATCCTGAGAGAATTCGCACTTTGACCTGCTTCGCGTTTGGCGGACAGCTCTTTCTTAAGCAGGAAGGCGTAATTCGGTCCGGCAGGATGTGTCTCGGAGATTTCTCCACGGAAGAGCGGTCGCCATTTGGCGCCGTCATCAGAGACCAGGACTTCGACCTCCTGGCTTGTCCACTCGGTGTGCTGATGGAGCTGCAGCTTTTCGATAGTGACTTGCTTGGCAAACTCGTAGACTAATTCCTGCGCACCAGCGGGATGCGGGGCACTTTTCCACATTCTTCCCGAACCATGCCGCCAGCCGTCGGTGAGATTCTCCGGATTATCCGAGGAGTTCCGGGGCGCAGAAATCAATTTGCCGCGTTGCTTGCAGAGACGAGCGCGTAATTGTGGTAGAGGACTTCGAACTCATCGAAGTCAATCGCGCCGGTCGGCCGGTTCTGCGGATCGACGAACATCACCATGTGGAACAGGTCGAGGTTCAAATGCCGCTGCGTTTCGTCGATTGCCCCGTAGGCGTCGTAGCGTTTTTCCCCATTGTTGTTGCCGCAATAGCTCCATTTGTTGGTGTCATTGAGCAGCCGGTATTCGGCTGTGTTCCATTGTCCTGAGGAGAGGAGATCGGTGAGAGTCTTACCAGTGTAGGACCAGTTGGCATGCCTGTGGTTGCGAGACAGCGTCATATCGTCGGGGTTCGCTTCAATATTACTCTGAGCCTGCGACCACCAGATGAGTTCGGTCCCGTTCGGTTTCCAGCTTCGCCCGCGGAGCGACTGTTTAACGAGGGCGTCACGAAAATCGGGATCCCCGGCAGCCAGATAGGCGCTGGGAGCTGAAGGGCTAAGACTGATGCTCCCTGGATACATGTAAGGCGTGAGGTGCACGGTGCCAACGCCGTCGTCGTGGTTGTGATCGTCGCGTGGACTTCCCTCGTAGCTGATGTAGCCGTGCTTCACGCCCCCTGCAGGGAAATGAAGCCGCTTGGGACACCAACTGTTCCAGCCGTTCCAGCCTTCATCCCACGATTCGCGATAGTGGGCCGCCAGTTTCGGGGGAATCGGCTTGGCCTTGGTCTGGTTGCCGTACGACCTCGTCGGACCGAATTCGACGTACCAGGTCGTCGGCAATCCATGCAAGTGAACTTTTTCGTTCACCGACAACCCCGTGATGCCGAGCAGCGTCGGTGACCTGGATTTCACATTGGGCGGAGCTTCTGCTGAAAGAAGTGCCGTTCGGGGGACAAGGAGCACTGCAAACAAGAGCCAGAGATTCTGACGGCGGCGTGCGTTTGATGTAGGCATGATTAGGGGACTCACCAGCGGTCGGTGCGAAAGGAACTGGCGGGGAAGCCGGATCGGTTCATCAGGTTGGGCATCGCCTGGCTGGTGAAGGCATAGCGGACGGCCTTGGGTTTGGCTACTTTGTCGGATGACACGATCAGGTCATTGCCGTCGATCATGGCGGTTGCAGGATGAAAGACCTTGTCGTTGCCGGCGATCTCGAAATGACTCGGCGGCTGATCGTCACGCGTCGCAAGGCCGCTGCCGGTATGATCAAACTTGAGGCGAACCTTGCCCTGCTTGAATACACTCTCTTTATAGGTGGGTCCGCAATACACGAGATCCCGGCCATAATCCTTGGCCAATGTCCAGAGCGCAAGACGACGACCCACCTCCTGTTTGTTTTTGGGATGAATATCTTGGAGGTTTCCGATGTCCATCGTCACCGCCATCCCTGTCTGCCGTAGCGACAGCGTCTGCAATTGGACTTCACGCAGGTAGGCGGCGTTGAGTTCCTCATAATCGAAGGGAGCAATCTGGGCAAAGTAAAAGGGAAACTCGTAGCCGAAGACGCCGCGCCACTCGCGGATCATGGTCGAGAAGAGCTCGAGGTATCGACCAGCCCGTCGGGCGTTTCCTTCCCCCTGATGCCAGATGACTCCCTTAATCCGAAGCTTGCTCAGGGGATGGATCATCCCGTTGTAGAGGCGCGTCGGGATCTTCTGATCCGGTTGTTGGGGGCGACTCACCGCCTGCTCCAGGTCGGTGCTGAATCCTAGCTTTTTCAGTCCAGACGCCGGTGTCCAGGTCTCGGCCGAGGTTCAGCCCCAGGACGCATCAATGATACCGATTCGGTACCCGCAGCTGCGCGTGCAGGGGGCGCGCGAAAAAGTAGGCCGTTGACGAGAAGGTCGGTATCGTCTCCGGCGAGCAAGCCTGCCACTGGCACTCTGCCAACGGCATGCCGTACATGCTGATGCCGGCCTGGACATCGTCGAGTGGCTCCTGGCTGCTGAAGTTTCCTGCCTGGAACAAGCGAATCTGCGGGTAGTTTGCGGCGGCGATCTCCTCTTCAGCGTCCTTGATTCCGGTATAGGCATCGGAGACCTTGATCAGCGGAATTTCCATATTGGACTGTCCCGACGCAATCCAGACCTCGCCGAAAAGAACCTGCTCCAGTTTGATTACGTTTTTACCGGACACGATCAACCGGTGCGGTCCGCCCGCTTCACTGGTCTTGACGGTAACCTGCCACTGACCCCTGCCATCGGCTGTCGTAGTGGCCTGAGTGCTCAGCCAGTCACCGCTGACCTGGACCGTCTCGCCAACATCCGCCCAGCCCCAGATCTTCACCTCACTGTTTCTCTGCAGCACCATGTGAGAGCCAAGTATTTTCGGCAGCCTGACCTCCGCAAGGGCCGACGCATTGGCCAGTAGAAGGGCGATCGCGAGATAGAGACGCTTGGTCAAGTTTCATTCCTCCCGGGTAGTTTTCCTCTGGCGATCCAAGTATCCTCCACCGGCCGACCAAGGGAAATTGTTGCGCCAGCTGGTGACTTCAGTGGGTTGGACGCCACAATTCAGTTGGTGGTGACCTGGATCTTCCTAGACCCAAAACAAGTAGATGGAAGTGGTTTAAACCACTTCCATCTACTTGTTTTGGGTCTAGCCATCCCAGAAAAGCTGTACAAGTCTGTTCCGGAGGAGGAGGTAGCGGAGCGCCCAGGGCGCCCGGGTCGATCTCGACCCTCTGCACGGCTGGATGTTGCACGCTGAGAGGAGGCGTCGGTTGGGATCCGGTGGTTTCGTAGCTTCCATTGTTCAGGACGTAGTAGTGAAGACCGTCGATGGGCAGGAGGTTCCAGGCTGAGAGACCCATCGCCGCATTACCGTCACCGTCGACGACCACCACAGACAACTCGGGAAGGGCGGCAGCAGTCCGATCCCTACCGACAGTGCCTCTCCCATGCCGTGCAGAAGGTAGAAGTTCCCGGGTCGATCCGCTACGAAGCTGGCCTCACGGGAGGTCAGTCCATTGCAGAAGATGATGGCCGCACCCGGGTGCCGGTTAACGATTTGACGGATGGCATCTGCCCTATTCATCGATATTGCCTCGATGCAGCAGCACCGCTGCAGGACGATTCTCCACGAAAGCCTGCTCAGCTGCCTGGGCAGTTGCGCCCAGGCCGTGGGTCTGAAGGTCGAAGACCGGTACATCGAGAACCGAAAGGGTTTCGAGAGTTCGCCGTCCCCAGTGCTGGTGCTGAGTCTCCTCCCACTGGAGCTCCCCCCTCCAGGTAATGAGCAATAGAACGCCCTGACCGTAGAGGTGAAACAGACCGTAGAGGGCATCTCCACAGAAGCCCAAGCCGCTGTTCTGCATCATTACGCAGGGTTTCTTTCCGCCCAGACGAGCCCCGAAAGCCGAAGCGATGGCGTGGTTTTCCCGAGGGGCGTTCAAATAGGGCACCAGAAGCGGTTGGACGTTTCGAAACATGCTGTTAGGAACACCTGTGAACCAGTTGCATGCCTCTTGCAGAGCCGATGCCAGCTGGGAACTGGAGCAGATGAAAGGATTGACCCTTCTACCGCGGTCGTCCAACCTCAACGAAACGCTGTTCATGAGATCACTATCCCTTCTCGACGATTCCTCGCAGTAGACCTTCCAGGTCATGATCCGAGAAGGGTTTCGGGTTGATCGACGGCAGGCCTTTGTCGCGACGGACCCTTTGGATCATCTGGCTGATTCTTTGATCTGCTGTCTCCAGAGAGAGGTAGGGGCTTACCCCCAACTTCTCCAGCCAGTGCCGGAGCGTCGCAATTGCCTCTGGATCGGTTGAGACGTGCGCATCGGTCATTGTCTCGACCAGGGCGCAGAGCCTGCCCTCGTTCTCCCCCGAATTGAATTCCAGAACATGGGGCGTAATCGTTGCGTTTAGCAGGCCATGGGGAAGATCGGAGAATGGAGCCAGAGCCACGGGAAGTGTGTGGATCAGGCCAGTCCGTACCTGAGAGATCACCATTCCCGCGATCGTCGCGGACTCGGCCATATGACTTCTAGCCGACAGATTCTGAGGTTGCGCTAGCGCCTGAGCGAGATTTTCGTAAACGACTCGAGAGGTAGACTCGATCAAGAAATCCAGTCGGGAGTACCTCTGTCGACTCAGGTAGGCCTCCAATAGGTGGACCCATACGTCCAGTCCTGAAGCGAGTGTGAAACGAGGCGGAAGCCCGAGGGTAAGGGCAGGGTCGACGAGAGCATACCTGGGGTAGAGGGAAGAGTCCGTTACCGTGAATTTCCGGCCCGTCTCCACACTATTGATGACGCTGTAGGGCGTGGCCTCACTGCCACTGCCAGAAGTGGTGGGAATAGCGATGAGGGGAAGGCTCCCTTGTTGGATACTAACGCCCTGTTCAGAGTCTCTGCAGTGGCCACCATTTCTGCTCGCGAGAGCTGCTAGCTTGGCCACATCCATGGCACTTTCCCCTCCGATTTCCACCACCAGCTGGCTTCGTGTTCCACGGCTGCAAAGGCAGCAGTACAGATACGCGATAGCTCCAGGTAATTCCGTATTTGATTGGTCAGCTCCGCAGTAGAGTGGGATCCGCTAATGCAGTTCGACTCTGTGTGCCTACATGGCGGAGCAGAGCCGGGGCAGCTCTTCAACCGCCCCGTTTCCGAACCGGATTTGAGTGGGAATCTCGAGGTCCGAAGGGAAGGGAGGTCTGAGATCCTTGACGCCGCTTCCATCGAGAAGTCCCTGGGCCTTGCTTTCTGGGGTTGCCTGGCTTCGGTTGTAGCGGGCAGGGCGGGGCTTCAGGGGAGGTTCGTACCTCAGCGGCTGCGATTCTTGCACTAGAGTCTCCTCGTTTGCGTCTCTGGGAGAGCGAAAGCGCACGCAAGGATTGTGCCAGGACGGTCTTGCCTTCGAGATTAGCAGGTCTCCGGGGTTGAGATAGTGTTAGGAAGTTGGAGAATCGTCAAAGAGGATAGGCTAGCCGACAAGTAATTGACGCCCCGAGGCTTCGTTGGTTTGAAGCAGCCATTGCTGTTTCATCGAGCCCAGGCTCGACAAATCACGGCCGGGAGATCGAAACTACATTGACGAAGTCTTGGAGCGTCATTAGAGTGTCTAGGGTCGCGAGATCATGATGCAAATGACACCGTTCAGCAGTCGCGTCGCGTGGGAGTGAGATGAGGCTTTCTGGGAAGGTGGCGTTGATAACCGGAGGAGCCCGTGGTCAAGGGGCGGCGGAAGCCAGGCTCTTTGCAAGAGAGGGTGCGGCTGTTGTGATCGGCGATGTCCGAGAAGAGGAGGGAAGGCGTCTGGAAGCGGAGATCACCCAGGCAGGAGGGCAGGCCCGCTTCGTCGGTCTGGACGTCACGTCAGAAGAGGACTGGCAGGCCGCCGTAGAAGTTACGGTAGAGGAGTTCGGAAAGTTTAATATCCTGGTCAACAACGCGGCGATCCTCCGCTTGGAGAGTATCGAGAAGACGACTCGGGAAGGGTGGGATCAGGTGATGGGTGTGAACGCCACCGGTGTCTTTCTGGGCATGAAGCATGCCGTTGTCGGGATGCGGCGGGCTGGAGGAGGCTCCATCGTGAATATCTCCTCGGTGTCTGCCATGACGGCGAGGCCTTGGGCAGCTGCCTATCATGCTTCCAAGGGTGCGATACGGATTCTTTCACGAGTAGCAGCATTGGAGTACGCGAAAGACAACATCAGGGTGAACTCGGTTTATCCGGGTTCCGTCGACACCGAAATGCTGACGGAGGCCTATCCCAAGGAACACCTTGCGCGGACTCGGGGTGCTAATCCGCTGGGACGCAGCGGGACTCCGGAGGAAGTGGCATGGGCAGTGCTGTTTCTCGCCTCCGATGAAGCATCGTTCATCACAGGAAGTGAGCTGGTGGTGGACGGTGGACACCATGCGCAGTAGTCTCTCTAATACGTGTCCCGGAGAGCGTGTTGTAAGCGCCCGGACGCTGTTCTACATCTGAAGACCCTGGTCCAACAATTCTTAAATGGGACGCTGCCATCTTTCAAAGGATTAGTTCTATGGACGCAATCAGGTGCGGCATGTTCATCATGCCTTTTCATCCCTCGGGAAAGTCCCTCGGTCAATGTTACGACGAGGATCTGGAACTGCTGATCCGTGCCGATGAGCTAGGTTTTTCAGAGTTTTGGATCGGTGAGCATCACACGATGAAGTACGAGAACATCGTCATGCCCGAGATCTTCATCGCTCGTGCTCTAGGAGAGACGAAGCAGATTCGAATGGGACCCGCTCCGGTGTGTTTGAACCAGCATCATCCTGCTAACGTGGCGTCTCGGCTGGCTTTTCTGGATCACCTTTCCAAGGGAAGACTCAATCTCTGCTTTGGAAACAGCAGCGTCACCGGCGATCAAGAGCTCTATGGGGTGGACCCCAAGAAGGGCGGGAAGATGGCAAGGGAGGCCATCGAGATAATCCTCTACCTATGGGAATCGGAACCACCCTATGAGTACGAGGGTGAATTCTGGTCGATTCGTCTCCGAGACACAGTGGACGAGGAGACCGGGATCGGGTATATCCACAAACCGCTGCAGCGTCCCCATCCACCCATCTCGATGCCGGGTATGAGCCCAAGCTCTTACAGCATGAAGTATGCCGGCAGGATGGGGTTTCAGACCTTCGCGCACTGTCTTATTACTTCCAATATTCTCGCCGACGTGTGGCAGACCTACGAGGACGCCGCGCTCGAGGCGGGACGTCAGCCGGATCGGGCCGACTTCAGGATTGCGCGCGCTATTTTCTTGGCGGACACTACCGAAGAAGCCAGGCGCCGGGCCAGGAGCAATTCGCTGGGACAGAATTTTGAGTACATCGGTCGTCTATTAGACAAGGGGATGGGGAGGCACCTCTATAAACGCGATCCCGACATGAGCGATTCCGACTGCAACCTGGACTTCTTGATGACGGAGCAGATCATCGCGGGCGACGTGGACGAGGTCCTCCGGCGGTTGCTCCTGATGATGGAAGAGACCGGGCGGTTCGGCACGCTGGTCCTGATGTCCTATGATTGGGACGACAAGAAAAGCTGGGTCCGGAGCCTTGAGCTGTTCGCCAGGGAGCTCATGCCCGCCCTGAACAAAGCCGTAGGTGCTTCCGTTTGAGGCGGGTCATTAGATAGAGGACTCTTTACCAGAGTTCTACTCTGCCCAGCGGAGTATCCAATATCGCGACCAGCTCAGGGGCCGAACCGCGGCTGATAGGTAGATCCAAACCAAGACTCGCAAGCTTCAACCGGATTTTATCGGGAGCAGGATGGATACCCCGCAGCTCCTTCAGCGAGCAGCCCTTGGCAGCACCCTGAGCAGGGCTCGTCGTGTGTCCCCAGTCGATAAAGAAGGGGACAAGGTCTCCCAGCGAGGGGCGGGGAGCAGTCAGCTTCCAGGAGAGGAGGATTCCATTGGTCTGCTTCCTACTTCCTTCGGAAATAGGACCCAGCACTAGACCGCGAAGCTGGGCGTCTTCGACCTCTCGCTCCAGTTCTTCTGTTTTTATTGCCCAGTTCACCAGGGCCGCCTGATCCAAATCTCCAATCCCGAATCGGAGGTCTGCCGATGGGATGCTCTGGTCTGGATCTGGCCCGATGATTTCGAGATAGGTGGATTTTCCGAGTGCCATCAGGGCGTTGTGAGTCCCCTTTCCGGGGTGCCCTCCGCCCGGCGTAGCACGGACACCAAGCAACGCGTGGAGGTGATCGACGGCAACCCCGAGATCAGGTGCCCCGTAAACTAGATGGTCGATGCGGGAAAGTAGGCTCGCCATGATTAAGTTTCCGAGGACCTCCAGGGATTGCCCGGATCGATCCCACTAGACTAATCTATCGGTCGGGTTGTCACAGCGTCAAGATGTGGCGGGATTAAGGAGAGTAATCGCAATGCGTCATCTGAGTGAGCTACAGGCAGGCGAGTTTCGGGTACTAGGAGCATTGATGGAGAAGGAGCAGACGACTCCCGACTACTATCCCATGACCCTGAACGCTTTGGTGGCCGCCTGTAACCAAAAGACCAATCGAAACCCAGTCATGACGCTGACGGAGCTGGATACCCTGAATATCCTTCGCGTTCTGCTCCAAGATTCCCTGGTAGAGCGTGTCATCGCCACACGCACTGATCGCTGGTGTCACCGCGTCGACGAGAGACTCCACTTTCGTCCAGAGTGGAAGGCCCTCTTGACTATGCTGTTCTTGAGAGGAGTTCAAACTCTGGGCGAACTACGAATCCGAACCGAGAGGATGCATCCCTTTGCCTCTCTTTCGGAGGTGCAGGAGTCATTGATAGCAATGGTGAATGAGGAGGCCCCTCTGGTATTAGAGCTGCCCCGTGGACCCGGCCAGAAGGAGAGCCGCTGGGGACTGACGGGACAGGACTACGCCGCTGCGGCGGTAACGGAAGCACATAGTATTGAAAGCCTCTCTTCTCCCTTGGAAGAGCGAGTGAGTCGTCTGGAAGAGGAAGTCCAGGAACTTCGAGAGCATTTAAATCGCCTGCAAGCCCCCGACGTATCGGGTGCCTCCTGAATCTGAAACTTCAATCGCAGGGAAATGACGCAGCCTTCGCCAGTAACAGAGCCGTGACTGTCAGGGAGCGGGCCCCGACAGGGACCCCACCCCCAGGAGCTTCCAGACTGGAAGATGCCAGTAGATGTTCAATCGGGGAAGTACCCCCCAACTTGAAGCACCGGATCCCACTCCCTCACGGTCATGGCTCTGTCAGGATTGCTAGCGATCTCCATAACCAAACAACCAGAGGTCGCTCTTTTACTCGCCACCCCCAGCCAGGGATTGAAACCAAGGGGAAGGGGATTTAGAATTACCGCCATGAGATTTCGCAGAATCGTCTTCGCCGTGTTTCTTTCAAGTTGCTTCGGGAGCGTCGGTGCCCTATCTGGACCTTCCCCTGAGAAGGAGAGCGACTCTAGCCAGGTTCTCGACCTCGGATCCCGTCTCGAGCTCTTTGTCGACGATCACCTGATCGAGTCGGCAGAGGGAGTCGAATTGGAACTCCAGCACCCGCGCAGAGCTGAAAAGGTCTTCGTATTCGATCAGCCCTGGGAAGGGAATACTCCTTTCCATCTGGCTGTCTTCAAGGACGGGGATCTCTACCGTATGTACTACCGCGGTAGCTCGGCACCCGATTACCTGATCAAAGAGGACCTCGATCCCAATGAAAAATTCGTCCCTGTCCACACTAAGGTCTCGTGTTACGCCGAAAGCCGAGATGGAGTAAATTGGACTCGCCCCAAGCTAGGCCAGGTCGAGTTCAACGGTTCCAAAGAGAACAACATCCTGGAGATCGGTGGAGCGGCAAAGTTCAATCCGTTCAAGGATGAGAATCCACAGACCCCGGACTCCTCGCGATACAAGGGGATCGCTTTTGCTCGTGTGGGTGATAAGCGGGGATTGGTCGTGCTGGAGTCAGCCGACGCGGTCAACTGGAGGTGGATGACGGAAGAGCCCGTCATCACGGATGGAGCTTTCGATTCTCACAACCTGGCTTTCTGGGATGGTGTTCGTGGAACTTACGCCGCACTCTACCGGGACTTCATGCACGGGGTGCGGACGGTCAAGTACGCCACTTCCAAAGACTTCGTCCACTGGACACCGGGAGAGTGGGTGGACTATGGAGATGCCCCCTCGGAACAACTCTATACCACGTCCACCGTGCCTTATTTTCGCGCTCCCCACATCTATCTGGCGTTTCCCAAACGCCTGGTCCCCTGGCGCAATCCCCAGCACTCCCCTGCGGTTCGTAACTCGGAGCTTGCCGGCCTCTCCGATTCGGTATTCATGAGTAGCCGCGATGGGAGACATTGGCATCGATTCATGGAGGCGTTCATTCGCCCGGGGCGCGATCGCCGCAACTGGATTCACCGGACGAACTTCGTGGCCCGCGGGATTCATTCAAGCGCTCCTGACGAGATCTCGCTATACGTGATGCAGCACTACACCTACCCGACTGCCCACCTGCAGCGGATGGTTCTGCGCACCGATGGATTTGCTTCGGCAAGCGCAGGCTACCCCGGAGGGGAATTTGTGACCCCGCCCCTAGTGTTCAGCGGCGAGAACCTGCGGCTCAACTACTCCACCTCAGCTGCCGGCAGTATCCGAGTAGAAATCCAGGGAGCCAACGGTCTCCCGATGGGAGGGTTCTCGCTCCAGGACGCTATTCCAATCTGGGGGGACGAGATCGAGGGAATCGCGGCTTGGAGGCGCGGCAGGAGTCGCGACCGGGAGAATCAGTTGAAGCGGATCGTCGGGAGTGTGGTCAGGTTGCGCTTTGTGATGACCGACGCCGACCTCTACTCGATCCAGTTCAAATAGCAGGTGACTTTCCGGAGTCTTGCCGAGGAGTCTATTGGTCGTGGAAAAGACGATCTATCCGTTACCTGGAGGGAACCAGCTGGCCCGTTCAGGGTCACTGGCAGGGCCCGTCGCCTTTTCCAACGCAGTTCGGGTCTGTGGGGGCACGATGGTCTTCGTGTCCGGACAGCTTGCGTTTGATCACAACTTACAGCTCGTCGGCAAAGGCGACATGAGGGCGCAGGCTCGGCAGGTGCTCACCAATCTTGGGAATGCCCTCTCCCAATCCGGAGCAGGCTTTCAAGATGTCGTTCGGGTGCAGGTATTCGTGACCGATTTGACAGAGTTTCGGGCAATCCACGAAGTGAGGATCGAGTACTTTTCTCCGGACCACCTTCCGGCTTCTACTCTGGTTCAGGTGGCCGGATTGGTCCATCCCGATGCCTTGATCGAGATGGATGCGGTGGCGATGATCTAGCGAAAGCCGCTCGCGGGTCAGCGGCCGGCTGCACCGAAGAAATCAATGTTCTTCAACTCCGAATCCGGTGCCCAGATCTGGATATCGTTCGCCATTCCGGTGTCGTCAAAGGATCCCCATCCAATCCAACCGTGCCCGAAGGTCTTATCCTGGGCCGTCATGATGGGCTGCGCCATGTCGTTTACGAAGACCTCGATCGAGCCAGTTTCGACGTTCCGCTTGATGCGGACGTGATGCCACTGCTTTTCTCCCCAGTCGTGACCCGAGGTGGTTGAGGTAGAAATCTTTATCCGGGGGGCCCCGTTCACTCGGAAAATGTTGTGGGCATGCTTGTCCGTCTTGGTGGCGATGTGGGCGTAGTAGAAGTGAGACGGGTCTTGGAAGCCAAAAAACAGACAGAGGTCCCTGTGCCCATACTCTATACCCGTCTGCTGCAACTTCATGTCAACGACAAACGAGCCAAATCTCTGACCGTCGACCAGGCCAATATTCAGGGGTGAGCGATGCGGTGGCTCATATTGGCTTTTCTGAAATAGCTCGAGGACGGGTCGGTCTTGGCCCCGCTTTCGGTATCTCCAGGCTGACGGATCGGAGAATTTGGAATCTTGAATTGAACTTTCCTTCCCCATTCTCTGGAGGTACAGCAAACGGTGGAGCGGAGGGAGATCATTCGCTGGAAGCGGGACCGGATTGACCAGGACGGCCCCGGCCGTACTCGGAAACAGTTCCGGCACGGGTAGGGTTACCCGGTCGCTTCCCAACCACTCCACGGTCCGGGCGAGGAGGGTCTGAAACCCTACGCAGTGGAGCGCATTGAGATGATCCTGTCCGGGCCAAAGGTGCCCCATGAGGTTGGTAACGACACGTCCTTTGCCATAGGGGATGGTCCACAGAATAGGCTCGTGCTGGCCAGTGCCCCCTTGCCTCGGGTCCGAAAAGGCGGAAGCCAGTACCGTCACATTCTGGGCGGGTCCGCGCTGGGAGTGGTAGAGCTCGTCGGTGGCATGTAGCCACGAGCTTGGGATGTCCTTCAGGATCGGATGCCCAGGTCGGCGTGTTTTGACGATGAAGGAGTGGCGCTTACCGTGTCCGGCATCAATGCCGACTCCGGCAGGAATGCGGCGCAGCTCTCCGCTACTATCGTCGACCACAAAGGTTTCCCCGTAGTTTCTGTCGCGCCAGCCCAGACCGATCATTTCATCGTACTCATTCCAGCCGGGGAAGGAGTTGTTGGCCGCATGAATGATGGCGACACCTCCACCGGATCGGACATACTCCACAAAAGCCTTTCGCATCGACTCTGGCCAAAGTCGTCCGTTGTAGTTGCTCACCACAACATCAAATTCCTGGAAAGTGAGTCGCCAGCTCTGCCACTTATTCTCGCTGGCTTCGGCCGGCGGACTGGTTTCGGTTACCACCTCGAACAGACCGGCGCGCTCCAAAGTTCCACGAAGCGACTTGCTTGTCTCCACCCAGTTATGGTTGTTCTGGCCGTCGATCAGAAGTACACGAATCTTGTCCGCGGCAAAGATGCTGCTTCCCGACAAGAGGAGAAAGTAGATCAAACAACTTTTCCAGTTATGAATCATGATCAGATCCCTCGCTTTTTCTTCGATGAGATTCTAGCGACATGCCGAGTGGGGGACAAGTTTCGTTCCCCGGAACGGGGGTTTCCGAACCGTGATTGGGAGAGGATGAACTCCGACTTCTACGTGTTATTTCCGAACGATTTGTAGGGCATTCTCTAGTGTGAAATGGTCTCGACCCCGGCGACTCACGTGGGTGTCGGACCTCATCTTATTGGAGGTGAATAATGGGTTGACACGGATCAGATCTCATGTTTTCCTGGGCTCAGATTTCCTTACTTGTATGTTGGATGTGGCGTCCCGTACTCGGTTCCGTTTTGTGCCCCGTTCGTTCTAAATGAGGTGTCACACGGGTCTGGACCCGAGAAGGGAATCGTTTCTCTAAGAGCAAGTAGGTTTCATTCTTTTGACCGATCGAGGCGCTTGTTTCCGGTCGGATTCATTCAACCCCTGGGGAAAAGGCCAATGGAATTCAAAACACCAGGTGTCTACGTCGAAGAAATCTTTGTCTTTCCTCCTTCTGTAGCAGAGGTCGAGACGGCCATTCCGGCCTTCATCGGCTATACAGAGAAAGCAGAATGTCGAGGAAAGAGCCTCAGCAATTTCCCCACTCGGATTTCGTCTCTTCTGGAATATCACCAGTACTACGGCGGCGCCCACGCAATTACGGCGGTCCACGTTACCGTGGACGAGAACAACAATCACGCCGTGACGGCGACGACGGTTGCAACGCGCTTTTTCATGTACGAAGCGCTACGACTCTTCTTCGACAACGGGGGAGGCGACTGCTACATCGTTTCGGTGGGAAGCTACAGCGATACGATCCAGAATGGAAACGAGTCTGCTGCCAACAGTACCGGGTTCCGGATCGGGCTGAAGGCCCTTGAGAAGGCCGACGAGCCACTATGGTTTTCTTCTCCGACGCGGTCCTCCTGGCCGACGAGGCTCAGTTCTACGCCCTGCAGCAGCTGGCCCTGGTCCAATGCAACCAGCTGCAGGATCGGGTCGCGATCCTCGATATCAAGGAGGACGAGGCCAATCGTTCTTGGGAAGACAGCTATAAGGAATTCCGCAATAAGATCGGCATCAAAAATCTGAAGTACGGTGCTGCCTATACGCCCTGGCTCCGTTCTTCCTACCCCAAACAGGTTGACTACAACGTCTTCAGCGGCAACGCGACCGACGGCAATGGGGCCGTGGATCTGGCCACGATTACTTCCGACAGCAATCTCAACAACCTGGGCACCGCTACCACTACCGCGGTGACCGATCGCACGGCCGTAGAAGCAACCATTACCGCGAACA
Source organism: Acidobacteria bacterium UBA6911 (assembly GCA_963579905.1). Lineage (GTDB taxonomy): Bacteria > Acidobacteriota > UBA6911 > RPQK01 > JAJDTT01 > CAUZIZ01. The sequence goes on from CAUZIZ010000039.1 coordinate 29,685, forward strand.
AGTCCACCTCACCAACGCTCGAGGACCGCTACAAGTTCCTCAAGAACGACTTGGACGCGGCCACCACCGACCCCCAACGCAAGACTCGCTTCAAGAACTTGCTTGGTTTTGCCCGCGGCTTGGCGCTGCGATGTTGCCGTCTGGTCCTCATCGCTGGGTGGCACCAACCTTCAGAACGATCTCAACGCTTATGCTGCCAGCACCCTCAAGGCGGCCGTGGAAGGTCTGGTTGGTTTGAAAAGAACGCGGACATCCGCACCCTCGCGGACACGGCAAGCGAGGAGGCTGTGGATACAACCTATTCCGACTTCGATTCTACCCGCTGGCTGGACGACGCAAACGACGATGGTGTCGCCGTTGATGAGATCAGCACGGATGCAACCGATTACGGTACGGGACCCACGTTCAGTGCTGGGGAGATTGCGACCATGGTGGGAGAACTGGACGGGATCCTTCAGAACAAACCCAATTCCAACCTCCTGACCTTCATCGAGCAGGTGGCGGAAGCCGCGGCGACTCAGGCGGGCATCGCCCAGAAAACCCTCTACGAGGGACACACGATCGTCGGCAACATCGTCGAGAACATCAAACGTGAGTTGGGTAAGGTTCCGCCCAGTGGAGCGATTGCCGGAGTCTATGTCTCTGTTGATCGCAGCCGCGGCGTCTGGAAGGCCCCGGCCAACGTGAGCCTTTCCGCGGTCAGCCAGCCTCTGGAACAGATTGGTGACTTCGAGCAGGAAGATCTCAACGTGGATGTCAACGGCGGCAAGTCGATCAACGGCATCCGTATTTTCACCGGACGCGGCATCCTGGTCTGGGGTGCCCGGACTTTGGCAGGCAACGACAACGAATGGCGCTATGTTCCGGTCAGGCGCTTTTTTAACATGGTCGAGGAATCGGTAAAGAAGTCCACCTCGTGGGCGGTCTTCGAGCCCAATTCCGCTCCCCTCTGGACTAAAGTGAGGAGCATGATCGAAAACTTTCTAGTCCAGAAGTGGAGGGACGACGCTTTAGCTGGAGCCGCTCCGGATGAGGCTTTCTTCGCCAAAGTGGGCCTGGGGGAGACGATGACGCCCCAAGACATCCTGGAGAGGCGACTGATCGTCGAGATTGGTATGGCGGTGGTTCGACCGGCCGAGTTCATCATTTTCAGGTTCTCTCACAAGATGCAGAAATCGTAGCTCCTTGCTCAGGTCGCGGCCCCGAAGCCAGGGCTCTTTCTTGAGACTGGAAACAATGGCCAAGGGTTCTCAAGCAAGGGTTTATTCCCATGGCATATCCACTACCGTATTGCACTTCAGAGTCGAATGGAGAGGGACCCTGCTCGCCTTCTCAGAGGTTACCGGGCTGAACATCGAAGTCCAACCCACCGGGTATCGCTTGGGACCAACCCCCGATAAGATGGTACGCGGAACCTGGGGAGGAGCGCCGCTATGAAACATCGAACGCATTTGGTTATCTCGCTTCTTGTTTGCCTAGGGGGACTCATCTCGTTCGGCTGCCAGGACCGTTCGGCTTCGGCGTGGTCCGAGCTGGGAAAGATAGATTTCCCTACCTCCGGCTCACCCGAGGCGCAGGAGCACTTCATCCAGGGTGCGTTGCTGCTGCACAGCTTTGAGTTCGAGGATGCCGCCGAAGCTTTCCAGCAGGCACAGCAGATCGAACCTGACTTCGCCATGGCCTATTGGGGCGAGGCGCTGACGCACAACCACCCTCTCTGGGAGCAGCAAGACGCCAAGGCCGCCCGCGAAGTGCTGGCGCGGCTGGCGCCGACGCCCGAGGAGCGCCTGGCCAAGGCGCCCACCGAGCGCGAGAAAGATTACCTGCGCACGGTCGAGGTGCTCTATGGCGAGGGCACCAAGGAAGAGCGAGACTTCGGCTACCTGGAGGCCATTCGGAAGATTGCCGAGAAGTACCCCGATGATCTCGAAGCCGCCTCCCTGCATGCCCTTGCTACTCTCGGCACCTCGCACGACGAACGCGACTTCCGCATCTACATGCGTGCGGCGGCGATTGCCGAGGAGGTATTCGCCAAGAACCCTTTCCACCCCGGCGCCGTGCATTATCTGGTCCACTCCTACGACGACCCGATCCATGCTCCCATCGGCCTGCGGGCGGCGCGGGTTTACGCCAAGATCGCCCCGGCCGCTGCCCACGCGCTGCATATGCCGTCCCATGTTTTCGTTTCGCTGGGCATGTGGGACGAAGCCGTCGCGTCGAACGAGGACTCCTGGCAGGCCGGCGAAGCTCGCGTCGAGCGCAAGAATCTGGGCACTGACGAGCGCGAGTTTCACTCCCTGTGGTGGCTCGAATATGCCTACTTGCAGCAAGGGCGTTATCGCGAGGCCCGCAAGCTGCTCGACATCATCGAAGCGGATGCCGCCAAGAGCGGCTCGAAACTTACTCGGCAGCACCTCGTAGCTCTGCGCTCGCACTACCGCGTTGAGAGCCGCCAATGGCAGGCTGATTCGATCCAAATCGATACCTCGGGCCTGCGAACGTCGTCGCTGGCGCAGGACCTGTTCGTGCAGGGGATGAGTGTGGTCAAGACCCGTGATCTTGCGGCAGCCAAAGCGCTGCTGGCGAAGTTAAGTGCTTACCTGGACAAAGAGCGTGAACGAGCCGCGCAGGAATTGGGTGCCGGCGGGATGGCCTACGTCGGCCCTCTACGCGGCGCGGAGGTGATGGCGTTGGAGTTAGAGGCACTGATTCGATTGGCGGAAGGGAAAGCTGCCGACGCAACGCAGGTCATGCAATCCGCGGTCGCTGCCGAGGACAAGTTGAGCCTGGGCTATGGTCCACCCTATCCAGTCAAGCCGGCGCACGAGCTATTCGGCGAGATGCTGCTCGGTTTGGACCGGCCAGAAGAGGCACGAGAGCAGTTCGAGCGAGCGCTTGATCGTGCGCCGAGCAGAGCATTGTCATTGCTGGGGTTGGCCCGCGCAGCGGCCAAGGCGGGCGACTCGCAGAAGGCCAAAGATACCTATGCCGAGCTGCTAGGCATCTGGCACCGGGCCGACGACGACCTGCCAGGGCTAGCCGAAGTGCGGCAGGCAGCAACAGCTCAACTCGCTACGCGATGATCTTGTGAATTGGCTTGGCGCCGTGGGTGATTCCACCTTTGATCTCGCCACCGGCCATCCAGCAGGTGAAGGCAGGGGGATGGTACAAACTGTTCTTCGACGATTTCCTGATCGAGGTAAGAAGCAGCCTCACTCGCGTAGTCCATTAGCCATCCAAGCAGGGCGCTCCCATAAACAGTGAACTGATTACCAAGGCGTCCTCCAGTTGAGGCCAGGGAACCGGGCAAAGTCACGATCTAGCGTGATCCACTCGCAACCAGCCTCAATGGCGAGCGCTGCAAACCAGGCATCTGGGACCAGGTTGCCTCGTGCGTCCGCCTGGCTGCACAACTGAATGAATATCTGCCAGTGTCGCACACTTGGTCGGATGATCACCGAGTGCGGTAGGAACAGGAGAACATTACAGAAGGCAAGCGTCTCTTCGAGCGTGCTTGGCTGTGCAAACACTCGGGGATGGGTGGCGATTCGAATCACTCCGCTCAAGACCTGAGGTGCTATCCCATAGCGGGAATCTCCGTTGACCACTTGATTCAGCCAATCCCGGGAACGAACGTGGTCCGTCGAATCCGGACGGAAGGCATGGAGCAGAACGTTGACATCGGGCAAGATCATCGTCCATCCAGCACGTCCAATAGCGACGCGGCGTTGTTTAGATCCACTCCCGGAAAGACACCACCTGATGCCTTGGAGACCGGCAGAACCGTTCGTCTCCGTTCTTTCTGTTCTGGTTCCGCCAAAACGATCATGAGCCCCTCTTCAACCAGGGATGTGAGTGTTCGACCTTCTTCGGCCGCCTTACGTTTTGCGTGCTCCAGAAGCTTGTCCTGAAGACGGATTGTAGTTCGCATGACATTTAAGCATATTGATTCTGAGTCAGTATGTCAATCTGTTCCTGCCTCGAGTATGGTGCCAAAACTCGACTGACTTCCTCACGCCGCCGCCCAGCCGCTACGCGATGATCTTGTGAATTGGTTTGCCGTAGTCGATTTAGAGACGCTTGTGACCGGGCACGTCCAGTTTCTGGGGGTCGAGCCCAAGCTGATGCAAGACGGTGGCGTGAAGGTCCGTGACGTAGTGGCGGTCCTCGATGGCGTGGTAGCCGAGTTCGTCGGTAGCGCCGTGGGTGATTCCACCTTTGATTCCGCCACCGGCCATCCAGCAGGTGAGAAGGCCGGGGGATGGTGGTCCCGGCCTCCGGTCGGGCCCTGGACGCCCGGAGTGCGGCCGAACTCGGTCTCCCAGACCACCAGCGTCTCACCCAATAGACCCCTCTGCTTGAGGTCCTTGAGTAGGCCACCGATGGGATGGTCGACCTCAGAACAGGTGCGGCCATGGAGTTTCTTCAGGTGGAAGTGAGCGTCCCAGCCGATGGTGTCGGTTGAATAACCGTGAATCACCTGGACGAAACGAACGCCCCGCTCGACCAGCCGACGAGCCGTCAAGCAGATCTCTCCAAACGGTTTAGTGACCTCATTGTCGAGTCCGTAGAGCCGCTGTGTCCGGGGGGGGCCTCCGAGAACTTGAACAGGTCGGGAACGGAGGTTTGCATCCTGAAGGCGAGTTCGTAGGCCTTGATGCGCGCGCGCATGGCGGAATCGTCGGGGTACTGCACGGCTTCCAGATGATTGAAACATCGGAGCAGTGCAAACTCGACTTCCTGTTCTCTCTGTAGATGCCCTCAATCGGCCGCCAGAAGGGAAGCGGGTTGGTGGGGTTTACGTCGATAGTGATGCCATTGTTTTCGGGTCCGAGATAGTTTCCCGAGATGCTGGCCGGACCTCCGTCGTGGGGAAGAATGCGGCCACCGAGGACAATGAACTGGGGAAGGTTGTCGTTCAGCGATCCCAGTCCATAGTGTACCCATGAGCCCAGCGACGGGAAGAGGCCTTCGAAGATGTGCCGGCCTGTATGGAACTGGGTTTGAGCGGCATGATTGTTGTCGGTAGTCCACATGGAGCGAATCACCGCGATATCGTCGATTGACTCGCTCACGTGGGGCCACCAGTCGCTCACTTCGATACCGCTCTGACCCCGCTTGCCATAGCCTACCTGAAGAGGAAACAGTTTGTTGTAGGAACCGCGATTCCGACCGAAGAACTGCACCGTATTCTTGTTGTACTTCGAATCGAGGACGTGTTTGTAGGGTGTCTCGTCGATGCTCATCTCGGCGTATTTGTTGAGTGCCGGTTTGGGATCGAAGGTTTCCATCTGGCTGGCGCCGCCCTGCATGAAGAGCCAGAGGACACTCTTGGCCTTGGGAGCGAAGTGAGGAAGACCGTCAGGGAGCGTCCACAATTCGCCGGAGCTGGGTGCAGCCACTCCGTCCCGATGAAGCATGGCGTCGAGGGCCATTCCAGTGACCCCCATGCCCAGATTGGAGAAGAAGGTCCTTCGATGGATGTTGAGGCATCCCGGACCCCGCAATCTCGGTTTCCCTTTCATCATCTGTCCCCCGAGCTTCGCATTCTTCACCGAATTGTGACGAACTTGTTCCGATTGAACAAGACGTGTACCAGACTTTCCCGCGCTCTCAACCACGGCTCCACCGAAGGCGGAACTTCCCCCGGGATGGCCGCTTCGAATCGGGTCAGCTTCCGTGGATCCGTCAAAAGGCTCGCCTGTCGCTGAAGATATTCTAGACTGTCGGCCTGTTCCTCTGCTGTAGGAGCTCGTCCCAGCATTCGCTCGAAGGTCGCTGCTACGAAGTGGCCTTCATCCCTGCCTACTTCTTCTGAGGTCCTGCGTGCCAGCACGTGAGACAGGGTATAGCTCATTTCGCTGTTGGAAAGAGCCAGAGCTTGTTGGGGCACGATGCTTTCATGACGACGGTAGCAGCCGTCGGCATCGGCCTGATCAAATAGCCTCAGGAACTCCATGTTTTCATTCGGCGTGTGCGTGAAGTAGAGGCTCCTCCGTCGGGACCTCTGTCCCGTATAGTGATCGAGCTCGGGTCCGCCGACGATGGGAGCCAGCTCTCCGGCTGCTAATAGCATGCTGTCGCGAACCGTCTCGGCTTCCATCCGGCGCTGATTCATGCGCCACAGATATCTATTGTTGGCGTCGGTCACCAGGTTGGGATGGTCTTTTCGACTTGGCCAGGACTGCATACGGTAGGCATTTCTGGTAACCATCAAACGATGGATGTGTTTCATGCTCCAACCGTGTTCCATGAGCTCGACTGCGAGCCAGTCCAGTAGTCGGGGATGGGAGGGAGCTTGTCCGCTGAGTCCGAAGTTCTCCACAGTTGCCACGATGGGCTCACCGAAATGACGCATCCAGATGTGGTTGATGGCGACCCGAGCAGTGAGAGGGTTGTCCCTGCGCGTGATCCAACGGGCCAATGCCGTGCGCCTGCCGGTGCTGGTTTTCGGGTAGGGTGTGCCGATGGGTGAGTATTCGTTCTTACCTTTACCCAGAGCTTTCTGAGCCGCCCTGACCTGCGCGTTGGCGACGGTGATGCGCTTCTCCCGGGTTTTTATCAATGTCTCGCCGCTTGCCGGGGGGCCGTAGAGCATCAGCAAGCTTCTGTTGAGCCTCCAGAAGATTTATTTCGGCCTTGAGGAAGGTAGCGGCGCGCTCCGCTCTTCGTGCCGCTTCGGCATATTCCGCTGCCTTGGGATCGGGCGGATCGGCGTAGTGGGCTCGGTCGGCAGTCAGGCGCGCCTTCAATGCGGGGAAGTTCTCCTTCCCCCAAGCCAGGTTTTTCTCGGCTAGTTCAAGTGCTTCCTGAGCTTGACGCAGGGCGAGTTGCGGATCTTCCGGCTGCAATCCGTCGACCCAGTCGGCAATTCGATCGATGAGCGCCCGCGGCAGGGGAGGTGCTTCGGCGGGCATGCGCGGCTGCTTGTCGCCTCGCAGGCGACGAATGACAGAACTGATTTCGCTCTTTCCCGGAATGACCCCGGGGCCTCCTCTGGTCCCTCCTTCGAGCAGCAGATCGAAGGTAAGCGGTCGAAAGTCGTTGCGAGCAACATTGGGTCCGTGGCAGGCAATGCAGTGTTCATCAAAGATGGGCCTGATCTCTGTTTCAAAAGTGTCTCGTCCCGCTTTCAAGGTCGTCGCTTCCGACTCCTCGGTTGCCCGCCGCCTAGCGAGAACAAGCTGCTGCTTGGCCTCGGAAAACTCCGCTTCTGCCTTTTCGATTTCCTCCCGAGCTTGCCGCAGCAAGTCGCGATGTACGAATGGTCGGATCGACGGATTATAGCTTTCCAGGGGTAACTCGACTGGTTCGATTCTCTCTCCGAGAGCGCCGAGGATCTCGGGGACGGAAGGAGACAGAGGCTTCGTTTTATCGAGGTTCTTTTCGTCTCCCCGGATGAAGCGATAAGTCTCGGCAAAGCTGGCCGGTCCGTGGCGGCTCGCTGCGTGGGGTTCGGAGTCGAAGGCTCGAGGCATACCTGCCTCGAGGATGTCCGGCTCCCCTGGCAGACGGTCGGTTCTAACGTCATGACGCTCGAAGAATTCCCGGAAGCGATAGTATTCTTCCTGGGCGATCGGGTCCGTCTTGTGATCGTGGCAGCGGGCGCACTTCAGGGTAGTTGCCAGAAATCCTGAAGCGGCGTGCTCCACGGTCTCTCTGAGCCAGGCATTTTGATTGGGACCGAACCAGTTTCGGACCAGGTATCCAGCCGCACGCAAGGCTTTGGGATCGGTGGGAGCGAGCTCGTCGTCGGCCAGCATTTCGAGGATCATGCGATCGTAACCCTTGTCCTCGTTGAGGGACTCGATGATCCAATCTCGCCAGTGCCACAAGTGTCTCTGACTGTTCTGAACCAGACCGAATCCCCGCAGGCCGTACCAATAGCTGTAGCGCCACACATCCATCCAATGTCGACCCCAGAGCTCCCCGTAATGGGGGCTCTGTAGCAATCGGTCGACGACTCTTTCATAGGCCTGGTCGGAGCGGTCTTCTAGAAAGGAGCGGAGCTGGTCCGGCGCCGGTGGGAGGCCCGTCAGATCCAGGTAAAGACGCCTCAGCAGCATTCGCTTTGGTGCCTCGGGCATGGGCTCAAGAGCGAGCCGCTCGTGCTCGGTTGCCAGAAAAGCATCGATCGGATTGCGCGCCCAGGCCTGGTTCTCGACCCGGGGAGGATCCGTTCTTCTGGGAGGCTGATAGGCCCAATGATCGCTGTTGGGAAGGGAAGACTTTAGCTCATCTGCTGGGGCGATGCTGAGGTCGCTTGAATAAGGTGCCCCGGCATCCACCCAGGCCACCAGATTTCGGATCTCCTCATCTGAAAGCTGCTCGCTCTGGTAGGGCATATCCGGCTCGTGCTGGTGTCTGACCTTCCTGACTAGCAAACTGGCTTCAGCATCCCCGGGGATGACGACGTCGTTGTGCTCATCGCTTCCTTGCAGAGCCTTCTCGCGCCCGGAAAGATCGAGTCCCGTTTGCCTGAACCTACCTCGCGGCAGCTCAGGTACCTGGTTTCCAAGGTCGGCCTGACCTGGTCGAATAGGTCACCCGAACCGTTTGCCCGCTTTGCACTGACTCGATCGGTGACAGCTGTATCGCCGTCTGAGTCGAGCCCA
>CAUZIZ010000040.1:0-37143 GCA_963579905.1 Acidobacteria bacterium UBA6911
TCCAAACGCCTCACCGTTTGTCGAACATGGTTTGACTTAGTTCGAGCCACTGCGGCTCATCGCACCCCGTTGGGGTGGATTCCTGGGAGAGAGGACCGACAACCCAGGGTTCGGAAACCCTGGGCTGGAATACGGAACCTTCTTGGGGTTGACCTTCTTGATGTTCGTAATCCAAGACGTCTGCAGAGGCAAAGGTAAGGGAACCTCGGCAAAACCTGATCAGTCTGTGAACTTTTTCATCTACCAAGAGTCTCTAGGAGCCCTTGACTGGAATAGATCCTGTCCTTCGGCTAATCTGGGCCCGCCTCTTGAGCTTCATTGAAAGCCCAGAGGCATTATCTATCTCCACCGAAGAAAATCGATGGCGCAGCGAAGAAAGACCACGGTCAAAAAGAAGAGTGGAAAGCTCCGCATCGGCGATGATTGGAACGCCATCACATCATTGCCCTTTCCCAGAGCGATCCTCTCAAGGCTGTGGCTGAATTCGTTGAGAACAGTAGCGATGCGCGCGCCCGCAACGTGATCATCACGCGAGGAAGAGAACAGGGGGGCCACTACCTGAGGATCTCCGGTGATGGTGACGGCATTCCCAGGGACCCGGAGGGCCTCCCAGACTTCCGCGTTGTGGCCACCCACATTATGTGACTCCATGATAAAAGGCAGCTCAAAATTCAAGGAGAGGAAGGAATTCAGAGAGAGTTTGGAATAGGCTTGTTGAGTTTCTGGACCGTGGGCGAAGAACTGGTGCTCGGATCGGCAGGATCAGACGGCACCACCTACCGGATGTACATGCAGAAGGGTGCTCCCAACTACCGGATTACCCAGAGCCGAAAACTCTTCCCCACTCAGGGTACGGAGCTGCCGATCAGGCCTCTGCTTCCCGGGCCCCGACTCTTCAGCGGCGAAAAGATCCAGTGGTACCTGGCCTCCGAGCTGCGGGATCGTATCCGTCGCCCCGGGGTGCGGATTCGGGTCATTGATCGAAGAGCGCGCAAGGAATTCCAGGTCGAACCCCGTCAGTTCACGGGTAGGTTGCTGCAGCAGCTGATTGCACCGAGAGTCTCCAGGGGCGAAGTCTACGTTGAGCTCTATCTGGCTGAATCTGACGCCTCCAATCGAATCGGTCTGTACCGATCGGGGACCCGCGTCCTGGAAGATCTGACCCAGCTTTCCGGGTTCCAACGAGCCCCTTGGAACGACGGCCGGATTCAGGGGATTCTCGATGCACCCTTCCTCAATCTGACCCCGGGAACCCGAACCGGAGTCATCCAGGACGAAGCCTTCGCGGAGTTCTGTTCTGCCCTAGAAGAAACGGCGGACGCCTTGAAGCAGATCATTCAAGAGCAGGATCGGGCCGAAGAGGAACGGACAAGCCGACAGATCCTCCGGACGATTCAGAAGGCGTTCAAGGAGGCCTTTCTGGCCCTTCCTGCCGAAGAATATGACTGGTTTGATATACGAGGTCGAGACGAGCGAGGAACTCCGAGACAGCCTTCCTCGGTTGCTGGCCTGGAGGACTCCGATTCCCGGGCAATCCCCGTCGACGGATCAGCGGATCAGGAAAAAGGAAAGGAGCAGAAGCAGTTTTTCGAGTACGCTGGGCCTCTGTCCAGTGCGCGGATTTCGCCTGCATCCTGTGTTCTTCCGGTTGACAAGAGCTGTCAGCTCCGCGGGATTGCAAGGGACCGATCGGGCCGACAGGTAGACGAGAACCTCCAATTCGTCTGGCAGATCGCCGAGGGAGAAGGAAGTCTCCAGAATGAAAACGGGGAGATCGTCACCTTTAGCGCACCCTCGAATCCATGTCCCACCCGGCTGCAGATGACGGTCAGCCAACAGGGAGTTGTGGCCCAGGCCGAGGCCATGATCACGGTTACGGATTCGATTCTTCCCGACAGCAAGGAACCAAGCGGTACCCGGCAAGGGCTTCCCGGATACACGCTCAAGCGCTCGCCAGGAGAGCTATGGAGGTCACAATATGATCGCGCCCAGAACGTCATCGTGATCAACGGCGGACATCGGGATTTCGTCTTCGCCTCTCGCACCAAGGCGCTGAAACTCCGCTATATCATCCGGCTCTTTGCCAAAGAGCTGGTACTCAGTAATTTCCCTGGGTATTCTCCGAACGAGCTATTGGAACGCATGATCGAGCTATCTTTGTACACTGAGGAGCACCTGAAGTAGAGCCTTCTAACTATTTCTCTTCTATAATGGATGTCTAGTGAAAGCTCGAATCACATCTTTTCGCGGCGGAGGACAGGCTTGAGAATTCTTGGATTTGTTTTCCCAGCTTTGATCGCAATCCAACAGGGTGTAGCGGCTGACTGGCCAAGTTGGCGAGGTCCGGGTCAGACGGGTGCCGGCATAGAGAAATCCGTCGTAACTTCCTGGGATCCGGGAGGCGAGAATCTTCTCTGGAAACTGAATGAAGGCGGAAGAACGACACCCATAATCATGGACGGTCGGGTGTTCGCGATCATGCCCGTGGGCGAAGGCCCAAGGAGCGGCGAGCGCGTTGTGGCCCTCGATGCTGCAACCGGGCAGAAGGTTTGGGAGCGGCGGTTCAACGTTTTCCATACTGACATCGTGGAGAACCGCGTCGGCTGGACCGCCCTGGCAGGGGATCCGGAAACGGGTCTGATCTACGCCCATGCGACCGGAGGAGAGCTCTTCTGTTTCAATCGAGACGGCGAGCAGATCTGGAAGGTCTCGATGACGGAAGAGTTGGGCCGGATCAGCGGATATGGTGGAAGGCTTCACACCCCGATCGTCGACGAAGACCGGGTCATCGTGAGTTTTCTGAACTCGAACTGGGGAAATCACGGCCGGCCCCTTCATCGCTACGTAGCCTTCGACAAACGGACCGGTGAGATCGACTGGTGGTCCGCTCCAGGAGGTGCCCCCTTGGATACTACCTACTCGACCCCAGTAGTGGCGGTGATCGGTGGAAAAAGGATGCTGGTGGCCCCGGCGGCCGATGGAAACGTCTATGGCATGTTGGCCCGCAATGGACAGAAGGTCTGGACCTTCCGACTGAGCAAGCGGGGTCTGAATTCCTCGGTAGTCGTGGACGGTGACCGCGTCTTCGTCTCGCACAGCGAAGAGAATCTCGAGACCCCCAAGATGGGGAGCCTCGTCTGCATCGACGGATCCAAGCAAGGCGATATCACCGAGACTGGCCTCCTCTGGCGACGTGACGGATACACCTTCGGCTATGCCTCACCCGCCCTCGCCAACGGAAGACTCTACGCGGTGGACAACAGTGCCAACCTTTACAGCATCGATCCCCAGACTGGGGATATCCACTGGAAGTACAGTATCGGTCGAGTCGGCAAAGGGTCCCCCGTAGTGACCCGTGATGGCGTAATCTACGTCGGATCACAGAACGGAGCCTTTCACATTCTCAGGGACGAAGGAGATCGTTGCGTCTCGCTCGACCGGGAGCTGTTTCAGAGGCCGGATGGAGCAGTGGAAGAGATTTTCGGCTCTCCCGCAATCGTGAATGGCCGGGTCTATTTCATGACCCGCTACGCTGTCTTCTGCCTGGGGAAGCCGGGTCAGACGGCGAAGAGCGGACAGCCGGATCCGGGTCCTCAGGAAACCGCCGTTGCCGAGCCAGGCTCCAAGGGGAGTCTGCAGCTAGTGCCGGCCGAAGTGACGCTGCCTCCCGGCGGAAAAGTCAAATTCAAGGCGCTTCAGTTTGACTCGGTGGGATCGCTCCCCACTTCGGTGAGTGTTGAGTGGTCGGTCAAAGGGGTTCCCGGAAAGGTTGGCTCCGATGGTACCTTCACCGCTAGCGGCGAGCAAGCGTACTCTGCAGGCCTGGTGAGCGCCAAGGGTGATGCCGGGCTCAGTGCCACGGCACGGGTGAGGATCACTCCCAGCCTGCCAATCCACGAGGACTTCGAGTCGATCAAGACAGGCACGGTACCGCCGGGATGGGTGGGCGTTGGCGCCAAGACGCAGGTCGTTGAGCAGGACGGCAAGGTTCTGAAGAAGCTGGCCTCGAAGGCCCGACCTTCTCCACCCTTCATGCGGCTTCGCGCATATGCCACGCCTCCGATTGGAGGGGGATACACGGTGCAGGCAGACCTGCTTGGGAAACTCGCTCGCAAACGTTTCAAGCCCGATATGGGACTCATCAACAGTCGCTATCGGTTCATCATGATGGGGATGAGGAAAAAGCTGCGGATCGAAACCTGGTCTCCGCTGCCGCGCTTGCGGCACGATGTAGCCTTTCCCTGGAATCCCGAGAGCTGGTATCGAGCCAAGTTCGCGGTGAAGCTCGAGGGCGACCAGGCCCGGATCCGAGCCAAGGTATGGCCGAAAGGCGAAGCCGAACCCGATACATGGAACATAGAGGTGATGGATCCCCATCCGAATCGCGAAGGTAGCGCCGGCATCTACGGTTATTCAGTAGGGACGACATCGAAGAGCGATGGACCCGAGATTCTCTTCGACAACTTCAAGGTGATGAAGAATGATGAATAGGGTTCTGACCAGGACCGTCCAAGGTCTCTTGATTCTGTTGATTGCAACTTCCCTGGGAGGACGATGGGAGGGGCGTCTCAAGGTGGGCGACTGGCCGATGTGGGGGGGCTCCCCGGACCGGAACATGGTCTCGGACGAGAAGGGACTACCCCACAAATGGGATATCAAGACCAAGAAGAACATCCGCTGGCAAGCGCCCCTAGGATCTCAAACCTATGGGAATCCGGTCATAGTCGGCGGAAAAATCTTCATCGGTACCAACAACGAAGGCGGTCACCGGCCCGGGATTGGCGGGGATAAGGGAGTGATCGTTTGCCTCGAAGAGAAGACCGGGAAGCTGCTCTGGCAAGCCACCCACGACAAACTTCCCACGGGCCGTGTCAATGACTGGCCAGAGCAGGGGATCTGCTCCTCTCCCTATGTAGAGGAAGACCGGATCTATTACGTCAGCAACCGCTGTGAGCTGGTCTGCGCCGATGTGAACGGTTTTCTGGACGGTGAAAACGATGGCCCCGTCCAAGACGAGAAATACAAAGACAAACAGGACGCCGACATCATCTGGGTGTACGACATGATCGAGGAGCTAGGAGTCTTCCCCCACAACCTCGCTACCTCATCTCCGGTGGGGGCCGGCGACCTGATCTTCCTGTTGACATCGAATGGTGTGGATGAGGGGCATCTCGATATGCCGATGCCTGATGCTCCGGCTTTTATCGCCGTGAACAAAGAGACGGGCGAGCTGGCCTGGGAGCGGAGCGATCCCGGCGACAACACCCTGCACGGACAGTGGTCCTCACCCACCTACGGGGTCGTCGACGGAATCGCCCAAGCCATTTTCGGTGGAGGCAACGGTTGGTGCTATTCCTTCGAGGCGTTGACGGGAGATTTGATCTGGAAGTTCGATCTCAATCCCAAAGACGCCGAGTGGAAGCTGGGCGGACGCGGCAGCCGCAACAACATCATCGCCACCCCGGTCCTGTACGAAGATAAGGTCATTCTCAGTGTAGGACAGGATCCGGAGCACGGTGAGGGGCGCGGTCACCTCTATGCCATCGATGCCACCCAAAAGGGGGACATCACCAAGAGTAGAGGACTCTGGCATGTTGGAGGTGAGGACTTCCGCCGCAGCATGTCCACAGTAGCCATCAAGGATGGTCTGCTCTACGCGGCCGACCTTACCGGTTTCCTCTATTGTCTCGATCTCGCAACCGGCAGAAGACACTGGCGCTATGACATGTTGGCGGCAGTCTGGGCATCTCCCTATGTGGCAGATGGCAAGGTCTACCTGGGGGATGAAGACGGCGATATGGTCGTGCTCGAGCACGGCAAGGAAATGAAGGAGCTTGCCGTCAACGAAATGGGAGACTCAGTCTACTCAACCGCGGTGGCGGCCAACGGAGTGTTGTACGTGACTAATCGGAATACCTTGTACGCGATCGCCAATCCTTAAGCTGAAACTTCAACCACGAGGAAGCGCGGCAATCTTCACCAGTTGACAGAGCCAGGCGCTTCGTTGAAGCACAGGATCCCACTCCCTCACGGTCATGGCTCTGTCAGGGTTGCTAGCGATGATCATGGCAGAGGCAATCCAAGTTTCTTTCCCGAATGGGGCCAGGGCTTCCTGGGGGCGTGACTGACCTGAAACTCGGACAATCCTCTTTCCCTCTCTGGCAAGGGCGAGCATCCAGAAGCAGTGAAACGGATCGAAGGTGGGGTAAGCTGTTTGCCGGGGAAGAAATTAGCCGGGGTTATCTCGATGCCTGGGCTCGACGGATCCCGAAGAGACCCACGAGGATCAGGAGTATCGCCAGGAAGAGAATCCCACGGGGGCTAAGGGTGGGAATGGTCTCTTCGGGGATGGGTCCGGATCCCACCTGTGGCGTGGGAGTCGCGGTCGGCGGGCCGGAGGTTGCCGTCGATGTCGCCGTAGCTCCCGGAATAGAGGTCGCCGTCGATGTCGGTACCGGAGTAAAGGTCACGGTCGAGGTTGGCGTCGGTCCCGCCGCCTGCTTAGAGAGACCAGCATCCCCCGTGGTTAGTTGCTGTCCTGTGACCAAAAACAACAACCCGCTACCTGTAATACAGGGATTCGTCAGAGGGGAATCGAAGGGGGAAACCCAAGCGCTCAGGCCGCGGATCGCCTACATTGCGGATATTGCCTGTAGACGAACCGCTGACGACGAAGGCAGGGTTGGCGGGGGCGTTGTTGAATGTCACAGTGGCAGAGCCATTGATTTGTACGGTAACCGTCAGGTTTCCATAGACAAGATTGGCAGGATCGTTAAACACGGCTTGGGCACCATTAAAGACTCCATTCAGCACAAAGGGGGCAGGGTTACCAGCCCCAACGACGCTCCCATCCACATCAACGGTGAGGGTGCCGTTGTTGCCGACTGCGACAACGACAAGTGAGACGGGGCCGGAACCGCCGAAACCGTTTGAATGCGTTCCTGTCCAGTTGCCTATCACAAGCGGGGGGACCTGCCCCAGGAGGCTAGGATGTCGAAGCTGGTTTCTCGACAACAGGCTGACGGTCGTCTACCGATGGCAACCGTGGTCATGCGAACCGGGGAGCACGCAAGAGGCTGGCATCAACCGCTCCCTCCCTCAACCTCATTTGTAACTCCATGGAAACCAAGCTCTACACCAGGAAACGCGTTGGTAGCGGCCCTGGGAGACAAGAGATTGAGCAGACGGTCATGAAGCAGGTCGAGGCCGTCGCCAAAGAGTGCGCCCAGGGACTGACACTCGACTCTAATATTGTGGAGCTGAGTCTGGATTCGCTGGAGAGGATGGATGTGATCGGCCGTATTGGAGAAATCTATTCACTCCAGGTGCCGGAGAGTGTCCTCCCCGAGATCGAAACCTGTCGGGAAATCTCGGAGGCGGTTCTGGAACGGTTGCAGTTCACAAGCCCCGAGGACGACATCCCACTGAAGAGCTTCCAGTTCGAAGAGATGCCGGAATATCGTCAGTTGAAAACCCAGATCGTAGCGGCGGCAGCAGAGGGTGAGGCCAACCCCTTTTTTGCCGTGCACGACGGGGGTCAGTAACAACTTAACGCGGATCGACGGCCGCGAATTGATCAACTTCTCGGGTAACAACTATCTCGGAATGTCTGGTGATCCAGGCGTGACGCAGGCCGGAAAAGCAGCGCTGGACATGTACGGAACCAGCATCTCCGCGAGCCGGCTGGCTTCGGGCACGCGCCCGCTTCACAATGAGTTGGAAAGGGATCTCGCCGACGTCATCGGTCATCTAATGAGTCGTGGTGACCTGATCGTTCATGACGAACGAGTCCACAACAGCATCATCACCGGGGCACTCCTTTCCGGCGCGGATCGGCGTTCCTTTCTCCACAACGACTGGGAGTTGCTGAATGAGATTCTGAATCGGGTGCGGCGAAACTACCGCCGGGTACTGGTCGTCATCGAAGGAGTCTACAGCATGGAAGGCGACTATCCGGACGTGCCCCGATTCGTCGAGGTGAAGAATCGCCACGTAGCCTGGCTGATGATCGATGAAGCCCACTCGATCGGCACGATGGGTAGGGGCGGGCGGGGTATGGTCCAATTCTTCGACATCGAGTCGAGGGAGATCGAAATCTGGATGGGTACTTTGAGCAAGGCGTTCGGGGCCTGTGGGGGTTACGTCGCAGGCAGCCGCCCTCTGATCGAGTATCTGAAGTTCACCTGTCCAGGCGTCATCTTCACGATTGGACTTTCTCCGGCTAGCGCAGCGGCGGCGAGGTACGTCATCCAGCACCTGCAAGACGATCGCGATCGCGTCTCCGCGCTTCATGCCCGTGCCGAGTCCTTTCTCTCCCTCTACGAGCAACACGGTTTCGATACGGGTGCCTGTCAGAACACGCCCATCGTACCGGTGATGCTCGGTAGCTCGATCCATGCGCTGAAATCGGCGCGGCTGATGGAAGAGCGTGGCATCAGTGTTCAGACTATTCTCTACCCCGCCGTCAGCAAGGCAGGAGCCAGACTGCGATTCTTCATCAATGCGCTCCATACAGAAACACAGCTGGCGACTACTATTGAAACTCTGGCCGCCGTGCTGGAAGAGATTGATCCAGTCTATCCGAGAAACCGGGCTAGGACTAGCCCCTCCAGGTAGAACTTCTTAGACGCCAGAGTCTGAGCCCGAAGAATGTGAAGCTGAAGGCGACCAACAAGAAGCAGCACAACAAGACGCGTGTGCTATCGGGAACGGGGCTGGATAACAGTTCGTCATACGCGACCAGGCATGTGGAGTTACAGCGAGGCTCACCCGCTTTAGCAGAGGGGGCAGCCAATTACAAGGCATCAGGCAGCCGCTGATGCCAGCCATCCCAAGAATCAGGAACGTGCCGACGATGGTCACCTGATGATCGGTACGCACGGTCACCGCAACCAGCAGTCCCTAAAGTCATGGCAGCTAGAGAAGCAGACATGATGACCAACAGCAGCATCTCCGGTCGGTGACCAACCGGCATGCCAAAGAGGAGCCAGCCACTAAGAAACAGCAAGGTTCCCTCTCAGCAGGAAGGCGAGATTCCACACAAGAAGAATTCAATGTCAAGAGTTTTTGTGAGATTTATCTATTTTTCTCAAGCTTGGGCCCACTACTGTCCAGTTTGAGATCGATTGGTTAGCGATCTAACCTACTTCATGCGGCAAGCGCCGCTGTCTAAGTGCTTGATAAATCGGGATTTCTCTAAGAAGCGTAGCCCTCAGCGTGGGCGGGCCTTTGGTGTGGCCGGGGCCACAGAAATTTGCTCAAGGAGGTCAATCCCGTTGGGATTGACCTCGCTGGTTTTCGTGACAATGTCTATTTCCAGTCCTTTTTAAGACCCGGGAATGGCAACCTGATCCGGATCTAAGGGGAGGTCGAAGTTAAAGTCGATCCCAGCCCATCATGCTTCTAGCCGATTGACCCTAATCATGTTACGACGATGTCTACACAGCGCAACCGGACACTAGCGAGGTGAGTCGCTTTCCGTGGACTGGGCAATGGGAAATTGGGGCTACGACTCGACCTGCAGAACGATCTTGCCGAACTGACTCTGGTTCTGGAGGAGCTCGATCGCGTCCCTGGCTTGGCTCAAGGGAAAAACTCTATCGACGACGGGTCTGAGCTTGCCTCTCGAGAGCAATCCAATGATCTCTTGGTACTCGTGCCGACTGCTCATGCTCGAGCCTAGAATCTCAATCTGTTTCCAGAAAATGAGTCTCAGCTCGGTCTGGGGGTGGGGACCCGTGGTAGCCCCGCAGGTCACGATTCTGCCTCCCTTACGAACCATTTTGAGACTCTGGAGCCAGGTAGCGGCACCAGGGCCTTCCACGACGACGTCGACACCCCGTTTTCCAGTGAGCTTGTATACCTCTTTTGCCACGTCGACGGTGGAGTAGTTGAAACAGTGATCGGCCCCTAGCTTCCTGGCCTGTTCGAGTTTGGATTCATCGGAAGAGCTGACGAAGGTTCGAGCGCCCGAGAGGACTGCGATTTGTAATGCAGCTGATGCGACGCCGCCTCCAATGCCGTGGATGAAGACATCTTCCCCAGCCTGCAGCCGGGCACGGGTCTTCAGCATTCGCCAGGCCGTCTGGGTTACCAGGGAGAAGGCTGCAGCCTCTTCGAAGGAGACTCCACTCGGAATCTTTTCAAAGTTGACTTCCGGAGCCTGAAAGTACTCTGCGAAGGTTCCTACCGTATGCTCGCCCATCAGGCTGAATCGGACGCAGAGGCTGTGCTCGCCCTGAATACAGAACTCGCACTGGCCACACGAGAGGCCTGGATTTAGCATCACCTGGTCTCCGGGCTCCAGACGGCTGCCCCCCTGCCCTACTTCTTCTACGATTCCTGCCCCATCGGAGCCCATCACGTGCGGCATTTTCAACTGGACGCCCGGAATGCCCTCCAGAACAAATAGGTCGAGACGGTTCAGAGCCACAGCTCGGGTTCGAACCAAGACCTGACCCGGGTTTACCTGAGGACGATCGATCTCCTCGAATCGAAGCTCATCGAGCGTTCCATGTCGGTGGATGACGGCGGCGTGCATCTTTTCCATTATCGACTCAGACTCCCTTTACTTCCTTGATTTTTTGAGTCAAGGCGGGCACTACTTCCAGAAGATCGGCGACGATTCCGTAGGTAGCGATGTTGAAGATAGGAGCATTGGGATCGTTGTTGATGGCCACGATACAGCCCGAGTTTCTCATCCCGACGACGTGCTGGATCGCTCCTGAAATACCGCAGGCAAGATAGAGCCGGGGGGAAACGGTTTGTCCCGAACTACCGATCTGCCGGGACCGCTCCAGCCACTCGCTGTCAACCGCCGCGCGGCTGGCTCCGATCTCGGCGTCCAAGACGTCCGCTAGCTCCTGAATGATCTCAAGGTTTTCAGCCTCTTTGATGCCTCTGCCGACGGCCACGATGATTTCGGCCTTCCCCAGATCCACTCGTTCCTTGGAGGACGCAACCACCTCGAGTGATTTCCGGATCACCTCTACCTGCGAAAGGTCGACCGACCGCTCCGCGACTGAGCAACTACCCTGTAGGACGTCGTCGGAGCTGACCGCCCCCGACTGCAAAGTCACCAGCCGAGGTGGAGTCGAGTGGATCCGCACATCGGCATTGATTTTATTTCGGAACATCTGCCGTGTGAACAGGAGATCGTCCCCCAGCCTTTTGTAGCCAATGCAGTCCGTGACCAGCCCTGATTTCAAGCGAGCGGCAAGCCTGGGAGCCAGATCGATGTTCTGATAGGTGTGTGCCATCAGGAACAGATCTGGCCGATCTTCCACCAGAATCTGCCGCAGGCTCTCAGAATAGATGTCGGGTTGATACTCACCCAGCTGTTCGTGTTGAACCGCAAGAATCGAATCGGCCTTCCTGCCCCGGACCTGTTGTGCCAGGGCTGCGGCATCTCTTCCCAGGATCAGTGGATGAAGAGAGCGTTCCAGGTCCTGGGCCAGCCGCTGGCCGAAGGCCAGCACTTCCCAGGAGATGGGCAAGATCTTTCCGTCACTGTGATCGAGTAGGGCGTAGATGCTGTTGGTCATCGTGTCAGGGATGAGAAAGGTTCAGAGTACCTTTGCCTCTTTCCTCAGCTTCTCAACCAGTGTCTCGGCCAGGGTATCGACGTTGCCCTCGAGCATCTCCGCCTTGGTATGAGCCTCGGGGACGTAGAGATCGACTATTTCCAGGTGTGGCATCGAGGCAAACTCAAGCTTCAACTCACTCAGCTGAACACTTCGGATTTCCTTCTTTCTGGCCTGCATGATTCCCCGGAGTGGAGGGAAACGAACCTGAGAAATCCCAGCCTGGATCATGAGTACGGCGGGCAGGGGCATCTCGACCCACTGGAAAAATCCGCTCTCCATCTCCCGAAGCGCCTTCACCTTCCTCTGGTCGGGATCGACGTCTATCTGCATGACGATGGTGGCATGAGGTAGCCCTAACAGCTCTGCCAAGATCACACCGGTCTGACCGTAACCGTAGTCATCCGACTGAGTTCCCACCAGGATCAATTCGAATTCCTCAGGATCGAGCACGCCGGCTAGAGCCGCCGCCACGCTGTAGGGGCTGGTAAGTTCGCTGGACTCATCGACGATCCTGATCCCCCGCTCTGCCCCCATGGCCAGAGCCTTGCGCATCGACTTCTCGGAGCCCGTTGGTCCCGCGGTTACGACAACCACTTCGCCTCCGTGCTGCTCTTTCAGCTTCAGGGCTTCTTCCAGGGCGTACTCGTCGCACTCGCTGATGTCGTAGGTGAGATCGGAGTCTTGAATCCAGGGCTTGTCTGCCCTCAGTTGGTAGCGGCTTTCCCGTCCGGGAACTGCCTTGAGACAGGTCGCGAGCTTCATTTTTTGAACAGACGCTCGAAGGCCTCTCGGGGGTCTGTTGTGGAAACCGGCTCGCTGCTGGTACTACTTTGGGAGCTGACGACCTTCTCTACCGCTGTTCTGGTTTCAAAGAAATTACACATGTTGCCCATGTCCTTCTTGGCTACACGCTCCGAAATCGGCTCCATGCATTCGAAGCGAGCGGTGGGGTCGAAGTGGACACAGTTCTTGCAGCTATGGAGGTCTGCTTCACACTTGAGACACTGGCTCGTATAGGTGACGTCGGGAAGCGAAGTAGGGATGGAAGCCCCACACATTGCGCAGCGAACGACCTTGTGAAATCCGGTCATCCTGGGAGAGCGGGGACCTTCTCGGGAGGATGGGGAGCGTGGCCGTCGCTCTCTCGGGCGTCGCTCAGATCCTTCGGATCCGTCGCCATAGCCTGGCTGCTTATACTTCTTCATCGGTCATGCCCTCGCTTGAGAGTCGTTCGATCCTCTTAACGGAGCCGCCCAAGCGGATCGGGAGGTATCTTCTCAGGGCTGCATCTGGACGATGCACTCCGACACCATTGATCTTCCGTTGTAGCCGCTTTTTTTAAGTCTGTCTACACTCGCCGCTTCAGTTGCGGGGTGTACGACTTAGATTAGTTCAAAATCAGAGTTCGGCGCAGGTGCTTTTGACGCCGCCAATCTCCAGGGCATCTGATCCGAAATCGATGCGGCGGATAATACCCTGTTTGTCGACAACAAGCGTCGTCCTCTTCGAGATGCCCCGTTCGGGATCATATACGCCATAGGCTTGACTGACCGTACGGTGGGGGAAATCGCTCAGAAGGGGGAATTTCACCCCGAGCTGCTCGCGATATACCTTGAGCGAAAACCTGGCATCAACGCTGATTCCGAATACCTGCGTATCCTTGTCTTCGAAGTAGGCGATATCAGACTGATATCGCTGCAGTTCTGTCGTTCAGCCTCCGGTAAACGCCAGCACGAAGAAAGCAAGAACTACATTCTTCTTGCCTCCAAAGTCACTCAGACGTACCTTGTTCCCATCCTGGTCGGATAGTTCGAAGTCAGGAGCTACATCACCCACGTTGAGGTTGCTTGACTGGCCTTGGGCGAAGCCAAGGGTGAAACAACAAACCATGAGAGCTGTCAGAAGCTTCATATTCTCGATGTCAGAACGTTGATAGCCAGGAAGCAAATCAATTTCTATACTCGACCTGGCTGCCATTTGTGTGAGGACGCCCTACGAGTATTGCAAAATCTCCGAAGAGAATTCAAGTTCACTCTCACAATTGTCGATATTTCAGGTTCAGAAGATCTTGTTGCCCGTTACGGCAACGACATCCCGGTGGCGGTACTCGAAGGCCGGAGGATTTTCAAACACCGAACCGGGCGAACAGTTCTGCGCCGCCTGCTGAGCCGTCTCTTGGCGTGAAAGGGCGAGCAGGCAAATAGCACGAATGAAGAAGCACTCTGCTAACCGGAGGGCTGTAACCTGTAACCTGTAACCTGTAACCTGTAACCTGTAACTTGGTCCGTCTCACCCAAAGTAAATCGGCAGCGTCGGATCGGAGGGAAGTATGAAGATCTACACGGGTCGGGGAGATACCGGCCTGACTTCACTCTTCAGCGGGCAGCGCGTTGGCAAGGACGCTCTGCGGGTCGAAGCCTATGGAACCCTGGACGAGCTGAATTCGATTCTTGGGAGCGCCTTGGCCTTCAGCCAGAATGCTGAGGTGATCGGTATTCTAGAGGATCTTCAAAACAAGCTCTTTCGCTCGGGTTCCGATCTGGCTACGATCACCGGTGAGAGGGTTCGCCGTCTAGGTGAGCAGGATTGGAGGGGACTCGAAACCACGATTGATCGGTTGGAGTCCGATCTTCCCCCCTTGAAGAACTTCATACTCCCTGGCGGTTCACCTGCGGCATCTTTGATCCAGGTAGGACGCTCGGTATGTCGGCGAGCGGAGCGGTTGGCCGTGAGGCTGGTCAATCAGGAGGGCGATGTCAATCCGCATCTCATCGTCTATTTGAATCGGCTTTCGGATCTGCTTTTCGTATTGGGACGCTATGAGAATCTCAAAGAGGGTGGGAAGGAGACCCTCTGGAAGGAGGAGGCTTGAGGACGCTGGGTGAAGAGGGGTGCCAAAAGTGTAGAGGCTCGGGCTGGATCGTTGAGGCCGGGGCCGAAAGAGAGCAGGTGACCCGTTGTCCCGAGTGCAGTTCCAAGCTTCGGATGCAGCGGCTCCTGGCAAATGCCAAGATTCCTCCTCGCTACCTATCTCGCGGCTTCGACGTCTACTCCATTCATCATCCCCAGCAGGGTCGTGCTCTCCGCCGCTCGATTGAATACGTCGAGGCTTTCCCAGCCGTTCCGCGGGGACTTCTCTTCCTGGGACCTTGTGGAGTAGGGAAGACTCACCTCGCGGTTGCTATTCTGAAGGCGGTGGTCCAGGCCAAAGAGGTTTCGGCGAGGTTTGTGGACGAGGCCGAACTGCTGCGGCGGCTGATGTACTCCTATGGCCCCGATTCTCCCGAGACAGAGAGAGAGCTTTTACTGCCCCTCCTTTCGGCTGATCTCCTGGTCTGGGACGACCTCGGCACAGGCAGACCCACCGAGTGGGTCGCGGAGACGATCCGCACAGTCTTGAATCACCGATACACCTATAATAAGCAGACCCTTCTAACCAGTAACTGGCGGGTCAAGGCTCGTGGAAGAAATCGACTCGGAAAGGAGTCGCTCAAGGAGCAAAACCTATCCGAGCGGATTGGCCTGAGGTTGTATTCCCGCGTCATGGAAATGTGTGAACTATTGGAAGTGGACGGCCCGGATGCGCGAACTGAAATTCACAAAGCCGGGCTGGATTTTCAGCAGGATCACAAGCAGGGGGGGGCGATCAGTCTGCCTCCTGGGATCCTCCGTTGTACCAAGTGCGAATCACGACAGGTCCAGCCGGTTGACTATTCGCGTTCCCGAGGCTCCGGAGCAGACGAACACGTTGAGGTTTCCTGTCTCTGCGAGGATTGCAAAGAGCACTTCCTGGCCCGCTTCTTCTCTCAGGGTTCTCGGGTTGAGTATCCTGGAACCACGGTGTCGTAGGCGATTCAACTCGCTCGCGGCTCTGTCAGATTTCGTGTCATTTCGTTCGGCAGGCAGAAACCCGCAACCTGCAACCCGTGTGTCTCACGTCCGCCCCTGCTGGGTGCCAGATTCATGGATATGGACGATTTGGATCCTCGAGAAGACTTTTTTGGCCCAGGTGGATCTCTGTAGAGGGCAATCGGCGCCATAATGCATGAGCGTTGTTTTTTTCAGACTCTGTGCATAACATGATTAGATGGGGATCTTAGCTCCGTCCTTTGCAAGGAGGATTAAATGTCCCAGTTTAGGTTCTCGTTAGTGCTTGGTTTGGCGACCCTGTTTCTGACACCAGGTTTCGGAGCCATCAAGAGGCTGAACGATCCGAACGCCTTCTCAGGTGCTTCCGTTACGATTGACTTCGAAGGTCAGATCGACGGTGCTGATGCCGCTAACCTATTCGGTTCATGGCATCTGACTTTTGGTGCGCCACAGCCCGATGTGGTCAGGATCCGCACCGAGTTCGTCCTGTTTGCAAATAATGTCATCCAAAACGAGGCCTCGGGGGATTCTTCAGCCGGCAGACCACTCGTCATCAATTTGGGACAGCCCCTCAAGCGAGTTGGGTTCGTGCTCGGAAACGGCGGCCCAGGAGTGAGCGCCACGGCTCGGGCCTTCGATGACCTGGGGAACCTCCTGGGTGCCGAGATCGTAGACGATCTGATGGAGGCAACTTTTCTCGGATTGGAGGATGAGGGAACCGCAGGTATCTCGAAGGTCACCATAGATTATGGAGCTGCCGAAGCCGAGGAACAGCTCGACGATTTTATTTTTGACTACGGTTCCGCACATGTATTCAGTACCTACGTTGCCCAGGTGGCCGATGCCCTCCAGTTGCAGACGGTACTCGTCGTCTCGAATCTGAGCGCCACCACCGCCGATGGGGAACTGCGACTCTTTGACACGACCGGTGCTCCCCTTGCTCTCGATCTAAGTGGCACTACTGCCAGCGTGTTTCCGTTTTCGATTGAGCCGTTTGGGTCCGCCACCTTCAACACCAGCGGGCTTGGTTCTACGGTGTCGGTTGGATACGCTTGCATTGAGGCCAACGCACCGGTGGATTCAACCGCTATATTTAGGATATTGGATGCCGACGGAAACGCGACCTCGGAAGCGGGAATCGGAGGATCCACCGGCAAGTACATCTCGGTGGGTGTCGTGCAGAGGCGCATCGACGGCGATCTCAACAGTGATATAGCTGCTGTCAATATCTCCTCGGAGGCAAACAGCAGTAGCATTCGACTGCTCAATGGGAACGGCGTCGAGATCGCTTCAGACCTCGATGTCCTGGACCTGGAGGGGGGGCAGCAAAAGGCCCTGTTCCTGACCGAGATCTTCCCGGTCGAAGCGGCCCAGGACTTGGATGGCACACTAGTAATCACGAGTGACAAACCACTGGTAGTCGCGATACTTCGGACTGCGGCTGGCCTTGTCGTCTCGAGCCTGCCCGTGGGTAGCACACAGAGACAGCGGCTAGGTGCTTAGTGGGTGGTTCTTACGATATGGAAGAGAGCACTTAGCTTGCTTCGTTGCTGCCTTCAAACTCAGTCTAGCCGCCGCTGTTCATTTCACTTGAAGTTGGCGGCCTTGGTGTTCTGGGGATTCATGGTCCCGGCCCAGGCGGACGAATGGGTCGGAGTCTGGAGGATTACAGCCCTCGATAACAGCCCCCGCGGAGTCACGTACCACCTCGCAATTTCAGGTGTAGAGGAGCGCACTGTTCGAGTCTTTGACGATTATGGAAGACCTCTGATCGTCTTGAGCGCGGAGTTTGATGAGGCCAAACTGGATCTGGTCAGTACGCGGGTTGCCAGTAGGCCTTTACCCTTGCGCTTGGAAGCGACACGTGCAGAGGGTCGACTGAAAGGAGCGTGGACCCACGTCCACCCCCAATACCCCACCGGAGGGCAGCTGATCGGCTCCAGAGTAGGCACGCTTTCGGGCGATTGGAAGCCCTTTGATAAGCTGAGTAAACATCGCAAGGGCCCCTTCCTGGATGCAACCTCGCTGCTCTGTGAAAGTGAGAAATGGGAGACTTTCGAGGAATTTTCCGTATTCTGGGGTCAGCAGGTAGAATCCAATTTCTACTTCCTGCTCCAGGACCTGCTCTATGGCGGTCGAGCCACACCGGGCAGGAGGGAGAAAGAGCTTAGGCGACTCTTTGCCCAGGTGAACCAGCCGGGGCCAAAACTAGATTTTGTGCGGGGTTTTCCGGAGCTGCTTGAAAACGCCATCCGAGAGGTTACCGCTCAATTCCCCGACAGGCAGGCGCCTTTTCACGTCGTCAGCGTCGTGGGCTCTACTGCAGTCACAACGAAGGTTCTCTGGAGCCGACTTCTGGGTCCCGGCGGAGGCTACAAGTGTTGCTCTGAAGAAGTCGTCGAAGTGCTGGACGAAGTGTACCTTCTCTTCGACCCCTTCAGGTTGGCATCCAGGCCGGAGATCGCCCCGATCGTGGTGAAAAGGCAGATATTGACGGCCCTTCTGTGGCCCATCACCAATCCGGCCGTGAGCGCTGTCACCTCCTCCCTGGGTCTGGAGATTTTTCGTCGCGGACTGGCTCTTCATCTTGCCTTGAAAAATGCAGGTCCGGGTTTTGCTTCGTTCCCGGGTAAAGGTTTCCCTCAGGGCGTGAGCCAGCTCCAACAAGACCTTTCCCAGCGATCCTCGACCGTTGTGAAAAACTACTTCCCTCACAATCTCAACTTTGCACAGGGTCAGGGATACCGTTGGGGGCGTCATTTTGTCCGTTCCCTCTCAAACCGTTTCAACGCCAGTCAGTTGGCGATGCTGGACGAGGGTCAGGTCCAGAAAGAGTGGGATCGATATCTCAGTGCTGCGGCTCGAGAGTAATTTTTCAGCCGGTACCCTTTGAGGATGCACTAATTGGCGCAAGCTGGCTACCCGTGTTAGCTGCTGCTTCTACAGATCATTTTTCCTTTCCCGAGCAGATCATAAAACCATGACACTCGAACCCATTCAACTCACTCAGGAGCTCGTCGATATCAAGTCCGTCAGCCGTTGGAGCAATCTCGAAGTCTCAGCTCTGGTCGAGGAGCGCATGGTCGAAAATGGGTTCGAGACCGAGCGGCTCGAGTATGTGGACGAGAACGGTGAGCAAAAGGCAAACATCGTTGGCCGGAAGGGGAAGGGCACCGGAGGACTGGCTTTTTTTTCCCACACGGATACCGTGCCCGGCCAGGAGCAGGATTGGGCTGCCTTTTCTTCAACGGTGAAGGATGGCCGGATCATCGGGCGCGGTAGCTGCGATATGAAAGGGCCATTGGCGGCGACCGTGGTTGCCGCTGCCCAGTGTAATGCCTCGCGTCTGAAGCGGCCCGTATTGGTCATGGCCACGGCGGATGAAGAAGTAGGAGGACAAGGCGTCAGACAGGTGGTGAACGAATCTCAGCTCTTGCGGGCCAGCCAGCCCGAGTTTGGGGTGGTGGCCGAGCCCACGCGCCTCATCCCCGTCTACGCGCATAAAGGGGGAGCTCAAGTTTTTGTCACCGCTCACGGAAAGGCGGCCCATACCAGCATGGACCTGGGGATCTCGGCGAACTTCATCATCGCTCCGTTTCTTGCCGAGATGGCCGATCTGGCCAAGACAGTTAAGACCGATGAACGGTTCATGAACCACGATTTCAAGCCTCCCACGAACGGCTTCAATATGGTGATAGACGACGGGGGCACCAAACAGAACGTCACGGCTGCCAAGACAGTCTGCCAGGTTTGCTTCAGGCCCATGCCAGGAGACAAGAGCGAGGAGTTGCTGGAGCTCATTACCGAGAAGGCAAAGCAGCACGGACTGGAAGTCCAATCCCGCATCGGCATGCCCTATTACACCTCTCCGGAAGCATCGATCGTCCGGCTGGCCTGTGAGGTGACTGGAGTGAAGGAACCGCAAACCGTCCCATTCGGAACGGATGCCGTCAGGATAGGAGATGCACTTGATCTGGTCGTCTTGGGACCCGGTGATATTGCCCAGGCTCACACCGTGGGCGAGTGGATCGCGGTGGACCAGCTTCACGAAGCTGTTAGAGTTTACTCGGACATGATTGAACACGCCTGTATGTGAATTCAGCCTGCTTCTACAATGGGACATCTTGTCAGCTGCTTGTGAAGGGAACAGTGAGATGGGAATTGTTTCGATCGGCTTCGCTCTTTCCCTGCTTCTGACCTCCACGCCCTTCCTGATGGCTGGGAGCGTCAAATCGTTGGAGGAGTTGAAGCCGTATCGGGGCCGTGGCTCCTACCTCCAGATCGATGGCGATTTGAGGCAGAAAATGTTTCTCGCCGTTTTCGATGAGATCCAACGTCTCTATCGCGGGACGGTAGATGGTCAGCTTCACGAGGAGGTTGTTCTCCTGTGTCCCCAGACGGTTGATTTCCTCTACTCGCAATTCACTCCAACCAAGGTCAGCTACCAGAATGGGTCCCGACCCGTACTCGAAGCCAAAGCACGAGAATTGACAGGTGGTTTGGACAGCGACCGACAGAAGGTTCTGGCTCTGCTGCGCTACGTCAGGGATCTCTACAAGGGTTCCCCGGACGGTCCCCAGTCAAGTTTGCAGGGGGGAACCGAAGAAGAGTTGATGCAGTCCAATCCTCGGTTCTGTGAGTCTCAGGCCCGTGTCCTGGCGGCGCTTTTCCAGGTAGCGGGTTTTCCTTCCAGACGAGTTGGGCACTTTATCGGCGGACACGCGGTCACCGAGGTGTTTTTTGAGGATAAATGGGCCTACATCGACATCCGTGGGATCTACTTTCTCATGCCTGACGGTAGGTTCGCCTCGACCTGGGAGGTCTGGCAGAACCCAGAGTGGATCGAATCACAGAGCGAGGACGTCAAGAAGGACCGGCTCCCGAACGGCGACCCGAGAATTGACGACATCTATCGCTGGCAGGACACCCCCGGGAAGTACTTTCATCCCAGTGAGGTTACCACCATCATGAACTACGACCTCAGTCAGGTCGATCGATATACCTACAAGAAAGTCGATCCTCGAAAGCTGGGAACACCTGCGGACGAAGTCGAAAGCATCAGGCAGAAGCTCGGATCCTGGCGGCAGCTGATTTTTTCGAAGTAGAGCCACTTTCTGGATCAGTCCCGCCCCCAGGAAGCACCGGCCCCATTCGAGGAACGAAACTCGTCCTAAGGGTCTGCGCAAAAATGCCTTGGCATTTTGGCATCTCATCTTCACACCATCTTCGGCCGCTCCTCAATCGCGAAATCCTCAACGTAGACCCGGCTACGCTTGCGGTTTCGCTCAATCGTTCGCGGCCAAATCTAGTGCAAATCTGAGCGCCAATTCTACCAGGTTAGTCTTGCGCAGACCCTAACCCGCATTTCTCATCGCTGGTCTACTGCGCCGCCGCAATCATCCGCCCTGGCTGCGGCGGCATCGGTCGCAAGCCTTTCCAGGACGGCCCTTGCGGCGCCTCGCTACGACAAGCGATGAGAAATCCGGGCTAAGGACCGCTCATCCAAGAAGAGAGGAACCCTCGCGGTTTTCAACCTTCTAATCGAGGTCAATCCCAACGGGATTGTGTGTTTCAGCCCAGAGTTTCCCAACCCTGGGGGAACCCCGCCACCTTTGGATTTCATCCCTGAAGGGGATGCGTACAGCGGAACACAGGAACTTCAAGAAACCAACGATTGAAGACACGGGAAATTGTGCTGTTGTCCGGCTCTCTCCTCAGAACTTGGCCTCAGGTTGCTAACGAGTCAAGTCGTTCGCGGCTCTGTTGGCTCTTGCATCAATAGATGCTTTCCTCAGCAACGTGCGACGTTCCGACGTGCTACGAATCATTCAAGAAACGACTCTTCCAGCAAGCACTCGTAGACCTGTGCCTGACCAGTTCGGTCGGAGGTAAAGACGACCCTACGGCCATCCGGAGAAAAACAGGGGTGCGGGTGGGTGTGTTGCGGTGCGTACACCTGAACCGGCCCGTCGTCATAGGGGCAATGGCTGGTATTCCAATGGGCGCCCACGTTGCTGGATCCGGAAGTGCACAATCGACGGGGCTTGCCCGCTCCGTCGTGGGGATCGAAGCAGTGTAACCCGGTGTCGGGAAAGTTCGTGTCCGCTACCATGAGCGAACCCTGCGGCCTGATCATCGGGTGCCAGGCGCAAAATTCCGTTACCGACCGAACGTCGCCCGAGTCGATGTCAACACCGATCACTCCATGGGGCCAGTTCACGGCCAGCAGCTCACGGGCGCTTGGATTCCAGGTCTCGTGCACGATCCACTCCTTGCGCTCGCGGTTACGCTTGTAGACGAGACGGTCGTCGCTGCCGTCCCGGTTGATTACCCACAACCGGTTGTCGTAGCGGCCGGCATAGCGGAGGAGGTTCGAATCGTTGGGGTGGAACTCCGGATGTCCAATCTGATCGCATTCGAGGATCACCTGCTGGCTGCCGCTTCTGGTATCGATCAGCACGAAGCGCGTAACAGTGCCTGTTTTGACCGGAATGGCCCACCAGTTGTCGTCATAGCTGAGTGCCGTGGTGCCCATGGCAGCTGCCACCATCCCCTTCTCGCGAATCTCTGCGTCCCCTAAATCGGCTAGTTGTTCTTCACGGAGAGAATCAGTGTGTACCCTCCAGGCACCCGAGTCGTCGGTGAAATACACGTGGCGTCCATCGTGGGAGGGGGTAATCGACCATTCGCTCAGCCGGTCATGCTGGGTCAGCTGGAGCAACCTCTGAGAGCCTCTTATCTCGGCGAAGATCTCCGGCTGGCCGGTCCGATGCGAGATGAAGATCAATCTCGCCATCTCGTCATCGTAGGCAGGGATGTAGAAGAACGGATGATGATGGATCGAGGGGTGGTCGGTCACCTGTCGGACGATGCTATGGGCGTGCGTCTGGACCCAGCTACTCGATTCGGACGGATAAACGCTTCCTTTGCCCATGGCCGGAATGCTCACTCCTGCGTAGCTTTGGCCTCCAGGCCGAAGTTTTCTTGTCGAGCCTGGCGGCTCGACCGACGGCGGCCTGGAGACCACCGCCACGAAGCTCTACCTTGACGTCGACTCCCCATCGTGTTGGGCCAACCCCAGCACCGAAAGGGCGTTGTGGCTCAGGATCTTGTTCCTATCCTGCGGAGACAAGGACATCCCATTGATCGCCGAGAGCGTCGCGCGGATGAAGCCGGGACCCTGTTCCGGGTCGAAGGGCATGTCAGAGCCGAACATCATGCGCTCGGCGCCGAAGAAGGTGGTGCCGCACTCGATGGCCGATTGCGATCCGAAGGTTGCCGTATCGGCATAGAATCGCCGAAAGGCGTCCAGGGGTGGTTCCTCCAGGGGCGTCGCTACCGCATCTGCCAACTCGGGTGGGTTTCGGGTTCCGAGCATCTGGAGGCCTGGCCCAAAACGGCCTTCCATCATGGGCACCATTCCGCCGGCATGATGAGTAATAATCACCAGATCAGGGTAGCGATCGAACAGTCCCGAGAACACCAGGCGTCCCATCGCCAGGCTCGTCTCATAGGGCCAGCCCAGCGCCCACCAGAGATCGTACTTGGATACCTCTTCGGTCGGATAGTCCGATCTGCTCATATTGCGGGCGGGATGAAGCCAGACCGGTTTCCCCAGCTCCCCCATCGCCTCGAACAGTTGAAGGAACGCTGGCTGATCCAGAGGTTGGCCGTTGACGTTCGTGAACACTTGGACGCCCACCGCTCCCAGTTCTCGGGTGGCACGTTCCGCCTCGGCCAGCGCTGCCTCGGGGTTGTTCATCGGCAAAGAGGCGACAAATCCCAAGAAGCGATTCGGGTGAAGCTGGACCATCTGGGCCTGGGCATCGTTGGCGATCCGGGCAAGATCGGCCGCACCCTCAGGACCGTCCACGGCCTCGATGGGTGGAGAGGCGATGCTGGGGATTTGGCAGTAGCCCTCGAACTGGTCCATCACCGAGAAGCGAGCTTCCAGATCCACCATGACTGGGATCTGTGCGGCACGCTCCAACATATGCAGCTGCTGATCTGAACGGGCGAAGACCGCATCGAGGAACGGCTGTGGCAACCAATGACAGAAGACGTCAACTACCTCGGGCATTGTCTAGACAGCGTGCAGACGCTGGGTGCAGGTGAGGCCGATTGCTTCCAGGTCCACCCGAATTCGCTCGATCTCCTCATCTGTGAGCGGACGGATGGGGCGTCTGAAGGTAGTACTGGGGAATCTCCCCAGTAGCCAGCGAGCGATCTTCATGCGCTGGTGCGCTGCAGAGCCCGGCTCACCAAAGGCGTACACGATGCGCGCTAGCGGTGCCACCACTTTCTGGGCCGCCTTGGCTCTGGCCAGGTCTCCATCCAGGGCGGCGTGGACCAACTCCACCATCAGTTCGGGTACGAAGCCGGCGAAGCCTATGAGAGCCCCGTCACTCGCCTCCAATAGTGTCGGCAGCAGGAACTCGTCGTGGCAGGTAATGATCGAAATACTCGGTTCGACCTTCTTGATCTGCTCGTAGTCGAACAACCACCGAGCCATGTCCCGGGTGCCCATTTTTATCGAGACGACTTGAGAAATCTGGGCCATCTTGCACATTTCGTCGAGGCTGTAGCCCGCCTTGGTCCAAGCTGGATATTGGTGGACGATTATCGAGATGTTAGCTCCTTCTGCCAGGTCCTGGAAGAAACCGATGGCGGTCTTTGAGCTCCGCCCGAATCTGAGCCAGTGATGGGGAGGCATCAGCAAGATCGCATCGGCTCCGGCTTCCCGGGCTGCCAGGGCCTGATCGATCGCCTCCAGGCTTCCCTCGGCGGAAACTCCGGAAATCACTTTGACATCGGGAGTATGCTCTCGGGCCGCCTCAGCCACGATGGAGGTTACCTGTGCTCGCTCCTGCGGACGCAGCGACATCACTTCGCCAGTGTGACCGTTGCAGACTACACCCTTGATACCCGGGACGCCCGCCACATCCGCAATGTAGGAACGGAGCCCTTCTTGGTCGATCGACTCGTCTTCATGGAAGGGACAGAGAGTCGCCGCGAAGACCCCTGCCCAGGGATGGTGGTGCCAGCTCATGTTGATTTCGTCTCCTCCGACTCTCAACGGCCCCGATACTGGGCAACTTTCGTCTTCGCAGCCGAGCGGGCTTTCTCCATCACCTCGCTCAGTCTGACCGTGGCCCCGCCTCGCCGCTTGCTCTCGTCGGCAGCCTCCATGAAGGCGTAGATTTCCAGGGTTTCCGAGTCGGGCACCGGAGAGACGCCGCTGCGGAAGAACTTGACTATTTCAACCACCAGCGGCTCGTAGCCGTCATAGGCTCCCGCCTGCGAGATTCCCTCAGTGGTGAAGACTGTACCTCCATAGCCATACTTGCCGTCTCTAATGCCCCGAAAAGTACCTATTCGTCCGCCCTCCCAGGTCCCGACCAGGACGTCAGTTCCAGACGACGTGGATCGGGTGACGCTCTGGCAGCCGCTACCCATGATGGTGAAAAGGCTCTCCACGCCGTGGATCCCGTACCAGAATAGATCCGGATGGTTGGGCTCGAGAGGGCAGGGTGAGTAGGTGTTGGAACCGATCACTTTTCCCCGCTTGCCGGCCCGGACTTCCTGGACATCTTTGCCATAGCGGAGTGCAGACGAGGAGAAAATGGGAACCCGGTAGTGACGCGCCAGCTCGAAAATGGCGATCGTGTCAAGCAGGGTGCCCGCTACCGGTTTGTCAATGAAAAGCGTCTTGCCGGATCGTAGGACGGGCAAAGCTTGTTCGAGGTGGGGGCGTCCGTCGTTTGTTTCGAGCATGACGACATCCACTTTGCGCAGAAGGGCATCGATGGAATGCACTATCTCGACGTCCATTTCGCGCATGCTCTGGGTATACTTTGGAACCCGACTCACGCTCGACTCGATATTCCGACTTCCCTCGGGAAACGCCGCCACTACCCGGCAGCCCAACATCTTTTCCTTCCAGGCCGGATCACGCATGATCTTAGTGAAATTGATGGCGTGGGAGGTGTCCAGTCCGATCATACCGACCCTGAGCAATTCTTCTGAGGGTCCTGCCGTCAGCAGAGTAAGAGACGAAAGGACTAGTGTCTTGAGCAAATGAAACCTCGCTTTCGCTGTTCGTCCGTCATCGCAAAGTCATGAGAATCAAGATCGCACCGGGATCATCCCCCGGACATTT
This sequence comes from Acidobacteria bacterium UBA6911, assembly GCA_963579905.1. Classification (GTDB taxonomy): domain Bacteria; phylum Acidobacteriota; class UBA6911; order RPQK01; family JAJDTT01; genus CAUZIZ01. The sequence goes on from CAUZIZ010000040.1 coordinate 25,615, forward strand.
GAATCCACCCCTGTGAAATGGCCAGGGCCAACAGCGCTGCTCCGGGGGAGATTAGAGCCATTGCGATCCCGCAGATCCAAAGCCAGCTCGTGATCAGCCGTCCGGGGAGAATTCGTTTGTCCACCTCATGATAGCGCAAGTACAGGGCTCCCAAACCCTGGACAGGGTACATCAGGACCGCAATCATACTGGACATCATCAGCATCAGGGGCGGGTTTTCGAAGAGGCTATAGGAAAAGGAATAGAGTCCCAGCGTGACGACAATCAGGATGCGCATCACTTTCAGGCGACCCGGATAATCCGCCGGATCGATGAATCCCAGGACGCAGAAGGTGTCGGCGATCAGTCTGCTGAGTCCGGCGGCCCCAGAGAGCACTGTCGAGAATAGGACGACGAAGGCTCCTACCACGAACAAGGTGGCCGCCCAGCTGCCCAGGCTCTCGGTGTAGACGAGGCTGAGTGTATTGAGGGTGTCAGGACCCTCTGGATTGAGCTCCATCCGGTTCAAGATCGTGGCACCTAGAAAGTAGAAGCAGACGGTGCCCACGGTGTAGATCCCCAGCGCGAACAGGACGTCGGCGTATATCACCCGGATCCACCCACGCGCCCGACGCGGCCATTCCGAGTCCGGCACGTTGGCTCCGGTGAAGCGTGCGTATCCCTTCTCGACGCAAAAATAGCTATAGGTGCACATCTCTCCCCAGGCGATCCCGGTACCAGCGTACATGGCCAAGGCGGTCAGCGCGACGCCAGCTGCAAGCGGGCTGGGGAAGGAGAAGGATAGGCCTTGGACGAGGTCTTCAGGCGTGACCGCGTAACCGGTCCACTGCAGCAGGATGGTACATACGACGGTCGTCACGGTGAAGGTAGCGACCATACCCAGAGAGATCTTTTCGAGCACCGAATACTTCCCACTGATCAGGAGGACGGCACAGAGCACGGCGGAAATGACCGCCCACTTGGTGCTTCCCCCGCTCCCCAGGAACTCGGGAAAGGCCAATTGCAACGCCTGACCCGCGCCGCCTAGAATAGCTCCTCCATTGATGAAGAAAAGGAGCGAGATCGACAGCCACAGACACATGAACCAGTTAACGTTAGGTCTGGGCCCGGTCGTCTCCAAATGAAAGAGACCTTGTCTCCCTTTTCTCCTGCGGCCGGAAATAACGGCGGCTGAGATCACCGCTCCGATGACGACCGCCCCGCCGATTCCCACTTCGGAGAAGCCCGTACGTCGTTCGCCCAGCAGGGTATAGACTCCCAATCCGACGAAGGAGAGAACCAGGACCGTCGCCAGCCACTCGAGGGTCAGCCAGGCGGGCCGTTGAAAGCGAGGCCCGGGAAGGTTACCGAAGACCTGAAGAAATGTCCTCCCGCTCGAGATCGTGTGCCGAGTAAGCTCAGCCTGGACCACGAATTTCCCGAAGCAGGAAACAAACACCAGCCAGAGCATGAAGAAACCGGCCTCGGCTCCCAACTTCGTGGTCATGATGAGCTCGCCAGATCCGACGATCGCACCCAGCAAAATCACCCCCGGTCCCAGATGCCTCAGGACCGAACCGAGTTTCTTGGGCGGCTCGAGAAAGCTGTCCTCGCTGCGGGCATAGGGATCTACTACTGGTTTCTGTTTCGTGGCTCTGGACATAACGAGCTCTCGTCAGAGAGTGACAGCATTCCGCAGGGGCAATCAACCAAGACTGTAAAGGGCGAGCGCGACCGGCGCAACCGCAGGGCCGGTCTCTAGGTGGGCCGGCGGGCACCATCTTAGCGATTCAACCTCGCGCGGGATCATTCGGGAAAGAAACCCCAGTGTACTGCAGTGGCACGGGCATCCCTGCCCGTGGGGCCTGGAGTCAATTGAAAGTTTCAGCTTAGCCCCGCCACCGGCTGCGCCGGATCGAACATGAAAGAAACTGGTGCCCCAGGACAGGCATTGCCGATTCATGGAATCCTGAAGCACAAGCGAGGGGTTGGGGAACACCACGAATCGTCTTGACTCCCCTGCTTCGCCAAGCTTCGAGCCCTTTGTCCGCGCATCTTGCTGCACCTCAACCCCTCGCTCACGCTCCAGGATTCCATGACCTAACACTTTCAGATTTAATAGGTTACACCCTTGTGGCTAAGGAACAGTAAAATCAAGTGTCAGCTTAGTGTTGCCTCTAGGACCTCGGTTTTTTGACCTTGTTTTCCCACCGGGTTACAATCGCTCGCAAAGGAGCTACCCACTGGGATTGCTTGCACAAACCAGATACCGAAATCCCAGGTTGATCATGTCTGTACCACCTGATTTTCATTCTCGCTTACCCTCTATTCTTGGCGTCGTCGTCTGTACGATGCTCTGGGGAGCGTCTGCGACAGCTTCTTCCAAGCTTGATGAATCCACGATCGAGTTCAATCAGGACATCAGACCGATCCTCTCGGACAAGTGTTTCGCCTGTCATGGACCCGATGAAAAGAAGCGGCTGACGAAGCTGAGATTCGATACCGAGCAGGGAGCGTTTGCCGATCTGGGAGGAGGCCGCTTCGCGATCGTACCTGGGAATCCCCAGCAAAGTGGGCTCGTCAACCGAATTACCACCGACATCGAAGCGCAGCGGATGCCTCCGGCGTACTCCGGAAAGCAGCTCACACAAGCGGAGATCGACACCATTCGAAGCTGGGTCTCCCAAGGTGCTAAGTGGCAGAAACACTGGGCCTTTATCCCACGAAAGCGGCCTCAGCTGCCCAATCTGGAGAACAGCAGCTGGGCTCGGAACGGACTGGACCACTTCGTTCTTCAGCGGCTCGAGAAAGAAGGTCTGAGATCTTCACCCGAAGCGGACTCCGCCACCCTGATTCGTCGGCTGACACTCGATCTGACGGGTCTCCCTCCGACTCCAGCCGAAGTGGATGCCTTTCTCACTGACAGCTCTCCAGATGCCTACGAAAAAGTAGTCGACCGTCTGCTGCAATCCCCTCGCTACGCCGAGAAAATGGCGAGCCGATGGCTGGATGCGGCCCGCTATGCCGATACCAACGGATATCAGACGGATGCCGAACGAAGCATGTGGAGGTGGCGCGACTGGGTCATCAATGCCTTCGACCAGAACATGCCTTTCGATCAGTTCACGATTGAGCAGATCGCCGGTGACATGCTGCCAAACGCCACCCTCGATCAGAAGATCGCCAGCGGATTCAATCGGAACCATCGCGGCAATGGCGAAGGTGGAATCGTTCCCGAAGAATACTCTGTCGAGTATGTGGTCGATCGTACAGAGACGACTTCGACTGTGTGGCTAGGGCTCACGATGGGCTGTGCCCGCTGCCACGATCACAAGTACGATCCCATCAAACAAAAGGATTTTTATAAGGTCTTCGCCTACTTCAACAATGTGCCTGAGCGGGGACGCGCCTTCAAGTACGGCAACTCGGCGCCCTTCATTCCGGCGCCTACGCCGACCCAGTTGCAGCAGCTGGGACAGCTGGAGGCAAAACTGGCCGAGGCCGAAGAGCAGTTCGCTGCACTCGATTCCGAGATCGAGGAGTCAAAGCGGATTTGGGAAACCTCTCTGGCTCAGTCCACGATCCTGTATTGGTCCTTCGATCACGACCTGCTCCTTCGCTACCCATTCGATGGCGCTCTGGCCGGTCAACCCAGCGGCTTCAAGGATAAGAAACCAGTCCAGATCCGGCTGCTCGACGGCATGCCCCATTTTGTGCCGGGACGGCTGGGGGCCGCTGCCAGCTTTGACGGGAAACGGTTTCTGGACGCCGGAGATGTTGCGGAACTGGGCTTTTTCGACCGATTCTCTTTTTCCGTCTGGGTTTATCCCACTGCGCCGGACGGCCCCATTCTGGGACGGAATCCCGATACGCCGGAGGTCGGCGACCAAGGGTTCAAAGGCTACGGCCTGTATCTGAGGGAAGGCAGGGTACAGCTGAATCTGGTGACTCGTTGGTTGGACGACTCCCTTCGCATCGAGACGGCAGAGCCACTCGAGCTGAACCGCTGGCACCATGTCGCGGCGACCTACGATGGCTCCCGCGTCGCAGATGGCACCAGGATCTACATCAACGGCCAGCCCAGCGCTCTCAACGTGCGTCTGAACCTGCTCAACCAGGATTTTCGTCTTCCCAACTCCCTCCGAATCGGTGGTGCGGGTGCTCGTCGCTTTTCTGGTCTAATCGATGAGGTTCGGGTCTACACAGAAGTTTTGTCCCCCCGAGAAGTTGCCGTGATCTCTCTGGCCGACAGCGTGAACGAGGTCGCCGCCCTGCCTCCCGCAGTCCGCAGTCAGTCCCAGACCGACAAGCTTCGGTGGTGCTTCCTCAACCAGTACGCTGCCCCCCCCATCCACAAGGCCTGGCAGAAATTGCAGGATCTGCGCCGGCAGAAGCGGGAGTTGGTCCGCAGTTTCCCGACGGTCATGGTGATGCATGAGGGGAAGACCCGCGATACTTTTGTCCTCGTGCGAGGTGCCTACGATAGACCCGGGGAAAAGGTGCTTCCCGGGGTACCCTCTTTCCTTCCCCAACTGCAGGAAGGTTGGGACAACAACCGGGTCGGATTGGCCCGCTGGTTGGTGTCCCCAGAGAATCCACTCACGGCGCGCGTGACGGTCAATCGTTTCTGGCAGATGTACTTCGGCGTCGGGCTGGTCAAGACCGCCGAGGATTTTGGTTCGCAGGGCGAATGGCCGCTGCATCTGGAACTTCTGGATTGGCTGGCGACTGAGTTCGTTTCCAACAGGTGGGACGTCAAGGCACTTCAAAAGACGATCGTGATGAGCGCGACCTACCGACAGTCCTCGAAGCTGCGGCCCGAGCTGCTGAATCGAGATCCGGAGAATCGGCTACTGGCGCGGGGACCGCGCTTTCGGTTGCCGGCAGAGGTCGTTCGCGATCAGGCGTTGGCGGTTTCGGGATTGCTCGTAGAGCAGGTTGGCGGCCCCTCCGTCAAGCCCTATCAGCCGGCTGGACTCTGGTCGGATCTGGCCGGAGGCGAGGACTACCAGAGAGGCGAAGGCAGCGACCTCTACCGCCGCAGCCTCTACACCTTCTGGAAGCGGACCTCGGCGCCCCCCTCCATGACAACGTTTGACTCCGGCCAGCGTGAGACCTGCTCGGTTCGGCAGGAGCGGACCAATACCCCGCTGCAGGCCCTCAACCTGATGAATGACGTGACCTATGTGGAGGCGTCCCGAGTGTTGGCCCAGCGGATGATGGAGGAGGGCGGTCAGACGCCAGCGGAGAGGATTGCCTTCGCCTACAAGGTAGTCACGGCCCGGACACCCAAGTCCAGCGAGGGTGGGATCTTGCTCGAAGGCTTTCAGCACTATCTGCGAGATTATCAGAGCGATCGAGGGGCCGCCCTGAAGCTGGTTTCCCAGGGTGAGTACCCTCGCAATCTGGCTCTGGATATCGCCGAACTGGCGTCCTATGCCACGGTTGCCAGCCTGATTCTCAATCTTGACCAGGCCATTACCAAGGAGTGATTCATGGATCCCAGGCTTGATCGCCGATTGTCGATGACTCGCCGACATTTTTTCGGATTAGGGAGCACTGGAATTGGGACTGCGGCTCTGGCCACCCTTCTCGATCGCAGTCTATTTGGCAAGACCGGACTGAAGGGTCCTGGTGATGGAGCCGCTCAAGGCGGGTTGTCGGGCCTCCCGCATTTCGCTCCGAAAGCTAAGCGGATCATCTATCTGTTCCAATCAGGTGCGCCGTCCCAGATGGACTTGTTCGACTACAAACCGGAGCTGAAGGATCTGGCCGGCACGGAACTGCCCGACTCGATTCGCAAGGGTCAGCGTTTGACCGGGATGACGGCCACCCAATCCAGTTTTCCGGTGGCTCCATCGGTGTTCGAGTTCGCCCAGCACGGTGGCTCCGGGGCCTGGGTCAGTGAGTTGATGCCGCATACGGCCAAGATTGCCGATGAGCTGTCGTTCATCAAATCGATGCACACCGAGGCCATCAACCATGATCCTGCTATCACGTTCTTCCAGACTGGGGCCCAGCTGGCAGGGCGACCCAGTATCGGCTCCTGGCTTTCCTACGGCCTGGGAAGCGAGAACCAGGATCTTCCGAGCTTCGTGGTGATGGTCTCCAGTGGCGAGGACGGGGCAGGACAACCGCTCTACGATCGACTCTGGGGAAGCGGCTTTCTCCCCACCCGGTACCAGGGGGTCAAGTTCCGCTCGATCGGGGACCCGGTGCTCTATCTGTCCAATCCGCCGGGTTTGAGCCGCCCCAACCGACGTCGCTTTCTGGACGATCTGAACCGGCTCAACCAGCTGCAGCTGGAGGAGTTTGGGGATCCGGAGATCGCGACCCGGATCGAACAGTATGAGATGGCCTATCGAATGCAGACGTCCGTCCCCGATCTCACCGACCTCTCGGCCGAACCCGAGCACGTATTCAAGCTTTACGGCCCCGATGCGAAGAAGCCGGGGACCTATGCCTACAACTGCCTGCTGGCCCGTCGTCTGGCAGAACGCGGGGTGCGATTCATTCAGCTCTTCCATCGCGGCTGGGACCAGCACACGACGCTGCCTGCGAAGATCAAGGTCCAATGCAAGGACACCGATCAGGCTTCAGCGGCCCTGGTGCAGGATCTGAAGGAACGGGGTCTGCTAGAGGATACCCTGGTAGTTTGGGGAGGAGAGTTCGGTAGGACGGTCTATTCACAAGGCAAGCTGACTGCAACGGATTACGGACGCGATCACCACCCCCGCTGCTTTTCCATCTGGGTGGCAGGAGGAGGCATCAAACCGGGTGTCATCTGCGGCGAGACTGACGACTACGGCTATAACATCACACGCGATCCCGTCCACGTCCACGATTTGCACGCCACCCTGTTCCACTGTCTGGGCATCGATCACACCAAGCTGACCTTCAAGTACCAAGGGCGCCACTTCCGCCTGACGGATATTCACGGAAACCTGGTAAAGAAGCTCTTGGTGTGAAGATTATCTGCCCAGCGCGGCCGCCATTTCTTCCACAGTTGCGAACTTGACTCTAGGCCTACCTGAGTGGAGTCCCTTCTCCCGCTCGATCTCGTCTATCCGCTGCCAATCTGCGTAGGAAAAGTAGTCGGGACGGTTACGTCGAATCAGTGTCTCGGTATCGCTGCTCCCCTGGTGCGAGGGTTTTAGTGTCAGTCCCGCCTCCAGGTCTTCAAGCATGCAGGATACGGTTTCCAGCGCGTCTGGCTTGTTGGTGCCGATTACTCCGTTTGGCCCCCGCTTGATCCAGCCTGCTGTGTATTCACCAACCACAGGCTTCCGAGACTCCGGCTCCACAACCCGACCCTTCTCGTTGAGGATCACACCCCATTTCGGATTGAAGGGAATGTCAGAGAGTGGCAGGCCCTTATAGCCGATGGATCTGAAGACCAGGCCGACCTTGAGTTCCTCTAATCTATCGGTAGCTCTAGGGCGAAGCGTTCCCATGTCGGTCGCGTAGAGTTCGTTCTTGACCAGTCGCATAGCCCGCACCCGGCCGGAGCTACCCAAGATCTCTACCGGAGAAACCAGGAAGCGAAAGTGGATGGTGCGTGACTGCCCGGCCCGCTGGCGAGAGGCCATTTCCTTCAGAATCTCGATTCTCTTCGATCCGACCCGATCGTCCTCTCGCTCCAACGCCTGCTGGCTCAGGGAGTCGGGGGTTGCTTCCTCCGGGGGAATAGTGACGTGGACATCATCCAGCCTCCCCAGCTCCTTGATCTCAGGATTGGTAAAGGCCGCCTGTGCCGGCCCGCGTCGTCCCAACATATAGACTTCTCGCACCCGGCTTTGGCGGAGCTGCTCGAGGGCATGATCCGCAATGTCCGTCTGCGCCAGCTCCTCGGGGGTACGACTCAGAATCCGGATCACGTCAACAGCCACGTTGCCCAGGCCGACTACTGCAGCCCGCTTTTGGGACAAGTCGAACTCATAGTCGCGAAAGTCTGGGTGGCCGTTGTACCAGGCCACGAAATCGGTGGCTGAATAACTGCCCTTCAGGTTCTCGCCGGGTATGCCGAGGTTGCGGTCTGATGGGGCGCCCGTGGTGTAGATGATCTGGTGATAGTGGTCTCGCAGCTGGGCCCGGGTAATGTCACGTCCCAACCCAACCTGCCCAAAGAATCTGAAGCGGGGATTGGTTGCTGTCCGGTCGAAAATCCTGGTGACGGCCTTGATCCGCTGATGATCGGGAGCGACGCCATTTCGAACCAGACCGAAAGGCGTCGGAAGGCGATCGAACATGTCGATCTCGACGATGATACGGTCCTGCTTGAACAGATGCTCTGCGGCATAGAAACCCGCTGGTCCCGCACCAATAATCGCGACCCGCAGAGGGCAGGCGCTGGTACCTGGCTTGGCCATCTTCAATGACTTCCTTTACTGAAGAGATGTGGGGGGGGGGCAGGCTGCGGGGTTCAAACCGTGGAAAGCCGAGTCTGGAGAGATTCAACTTGGCCTTCATACTGGTCTCGCTGTGTCCGGACAACATCCATGATCGAGATGATGCCAACTAGATCGCCGTTGTCGACGACGGGGAGATGGCGGAATCTCTTCTCGGTCATGGTACGAGCCACAAGCCTTGCGTCGTCGGTGGGGCTGGTGATGATCACTTCCTGGGTCATGAGACTGTCTACCCGCTGGTCGAAGATGGCCTCGTTCCTGGCCGCTCCACGAACGATATCTCGCTCGGAAAGGATGCCCATCGGATGATTCGTCTCGTCCACTACAACCAGGGCGCCGATGTTATGTCGGGCTAGTAGAGCGAGTGCCTCCCTAATTGAATCGTCAGGGCGGACGACGACAACGCTCGAGCATTTGGTAGCAAGGATTCTTTCAACGTTCATCTTCATGGAAACTCCCTCTTCTACACCATGTCTCATGATACTGCCAGAGAGGCTCCGGTTCAACGATCACGATCAAGCATAGCCGGGTCGGGGCCAAGCTGGCTCTTCATTGGACAGGAAATCATGTAGGAGCAGCGGTTTGATAGAGCCGTGACTGCGAAGGAGCGGTACCGGCACACCGATGCCGGAAACAACGGCCCCTCCAGACAGTGAGCCGCAGACCCTTAGGGACGCGCCACATGTCCCGATCCGTAATCGGGTCCCGCTCCCTCACGGTCACGGCTCTGTGATCACGCCGAAGCAACAGCGAGGCGGGATCTTAACCCTTCCAAACTCCAAGGGATTTTGCGACACCCCCTATACTGGATCACTCGAAGTTTCCTTCTCGAATGGGGCCAGTGCTTCCTGGAGGGCGACTAACCTCCAACCCAAAGAAGTTTCAGATTCCCGCTACTCGTCATCGAGACCCATGCGGGATCGGACTTGTTTAACCTTGCCGCGATGACGCTTCTCGCGTATCCGTCGCTCACCCGAGGCTCGAGTTGCGACGGTGCGTATTCGGGGAGCCGTTTGAGCGAGAGCCTCTAAGAGCAGGCGTGCAAACCGCTCCAGAGCCTCCTTCCGGTTCAAGTGTTGGCTACGATGGAGCTGGCAGACGACGCGAAGTATCCCGGCCCGACTGATCCGGGTGCTCAAGCGGTTTCTGATCCGCAGTTTCTCTTCCCCGCTGAGACTGGTTGTCTGGTCCAGGTTGAATAGCAGCGTGACGCGGCTGCTGACCTTGTTGACGTGCTGACCACCAGGCCCACTGCTCCTGGCAGCGGTAAAGTGGATCTCATCATCCGGGACTGAAAGGCTTGGGTTGATTTGGACCATCGAAAATCACGAATCTTTTGCCTGGGGTAGCAACTACAACCTTCCCAGAACGACCATCGAGCCGCTGGTCTTCAGATCGGCGGGCGCCTGAGCATCCCTGGAATCGCTTCCGCACAGGAGAAGCCAGCCATGAGGCATAAAGAATGGTCTTTTAACCAGCCGAGTGATTGCATTCTATTGAAGGGGTGCTCCCAGAGCAAACCGGGAGAACCTCGGAGAGGGGAGACAGGTGGAACCGGGATCGACCCGCGGAACTGCGTTGACTCCACCGCCGCTTCGGTGTTAAGTCTCAGACCATGTCGGAGGGACGAGGCAGCGAGTGGGTCGAGACGGACTTCCGGGTCCGCTATGCCGAGACGGATCAAATGGGTATCGCCTACCATTCCAACTATCTGATCTGGTTTGAGGTGGCAAGGGTCGAGTTCTTCAGGCGATTTGGCTTTACCTACAATCGATTGGAAAAGGAGACGGGCACATTCCTCCCGGTAGTTGAAGTTCATTGCAGGTACCTCCTCCCTCTGCGCTACGATGACGAATTTACAGTCAAGACCCTCTTGGAGGAATTTGGCAGGCGGCTGCTAGGTTTCTCCTACGAGCTGGTCGATAAGGACGGGGATAGCGTCTATGCTCGAGCGAACACAAAACACATAGCAACTGACAAGAGCGGCAGACCCAAGACTCTCCCCAAGGAGTTCCTTGACTTTCTTCGCCAAGGGGACCCCAGCCTGGTGTAGGCTTGGGAATCCGCCCCGGAGAAATCGGGCTGGATCACATGCGGTCCGCTTGACTCAAGTTAAAAGGAGATCGTCCCATGGTGCAGTTGGAAAAGACCATAATTGACCCGGAGCAACTTCAGTCTCCCGGAGGTGAGTACTCTTCCGGAGTCAAGGTCAGCCCTGGGTCGCTACTCTACGTGGCGGGTCAGACCGCCATGAATTCGGAAGGTGTCTTGGTAGGTGAAGGCGACGCGGCGGCTCAAACACGGCAGGCTTTTGAGAATATTGGTCACGTCCTCGAGAGTGCCGGAGCGTCGTTCGGTAACGTCGTCGAGTTCACGACCTATCTGGTCGGGATAGAGTCGGTCCAGCCCTTTCTGGAAACCCGGACGGAATTGTTTCGCGAACTTTTCCCAGATGGAGACTACCCAACCAATACGCTGCTGAACATCGATTCGCTTGCTGGTAGCAAGGCTCTGGTGGAGATAAAGGCGGTCGCCGCCCTTCCTTGAGGAGAAGTGCGGATTCGCCGTTGGCCCAGCCTGAAGTCTCCTAAGGGCGCTTCCACTCTAACTCCTTGATCTCACCCTTCAGGACGAACTCGGGATGGTGTCCGAAGTATTCATCGTCCCAGACGAAGCCCGCCGTTTCACTCGGGAAGAGGTACATTGTAGATCCCATCACCAGGTTGATGGATGCCACGTCGTCGAAGGGCAGATCGGGAGCCGTGCCGTAGAGGTCCGATCTAAGGTCGTACACGTAGAAATGGTTGAAGTAGTCGCTAATCGGCTCGACCGGGTGTTTGGACCAGTTGCCGCGATCCACCTGGGATGCCATCCCGTACTTGGGACGCAGACTTCCATCGGGATTCATGACCTTTTTGTATTGGTGGCCAGCCGGCAGCAGCAGGTAGCGGTCCTTGTAGACGCCCAGCCCCGGACTGGCAGTCGAACCCGAGATGGGGAGATCTCTCAGGCGTCGCCATTTATCGGTTTGCGGATCATAGCGCCAGCAGTCCACTACGTTGGTGTAGGCACCGGTCCTGGTCTCAACGGCTAGACCCCCCAGGATGTAGATCTTGCCTTCGACGGAGGCGGCTCCAGCGAG